>CAYPAK010000039.1:0-7958 GCA_964408665.1 uncultured Flavobacteriaceae bacterium
AAATCTTATTTTGAAGAAGATAAACAACAGAAAAATGACAGTCTTACTATAATTACTAAAACAGAGCACAATGAAATTAAGACACATTTTAAAGCAAAAAGTGTATTAAAAAAAGACCTTGTAAATGCTATAATTCAAAGTGAATCATTATTACTAAGAATATATATTGATGATACAGGATATAATATAAATTATACCAAAACCGAATTAGCAAGTATCAAAAAGGTATTATTAAACCTTTAAATAAACCACAAAACCTTCGTGGCTTCGTACATTGAAAACACGTCCGTCTTCAAAAATAAGGTATTGCCCTTTTATACCGGTAAGTTTCCCAGAAAACGAAGCTTCTTTTTTTAAACTAATACTTTTTACTTTACTTGGATAAGTAATTACAGGAAAATTGATTTTGTACAATTCGGTAGATTCTGCAAGATAAGGCGCCACCTCTTCAGGTAAAAAAGGAATTAATTCGGTGCGTTTTTCTAATAAATCACAAGAAGAAATATCATTTTTAAGCATCTTTTGCCAACTTGTTTTATCAGAAATGTATTTTTTTAAAGCAACCTCTGCAACTCCTGCTAAATACCGATTTGGCACTTCAAGTAAAACCAACGCTTCGCTTGCTCCTTGATCTATCCATCGTGTAGGTATTTGTGTTTTACGAGTAACCCCTACTTTTGCTCCGCTAGACAAGGCTAAATATACTATATGTGGCTTGAGTTGCACGGCTTTTTCGTAAGCTAAATCTCTATCTTCAATATCAAGGTGTGCCTTGCTAAGCTCTGGTTTCATTATCCAATCTCCTGTTTGCGGCAAGCTGCTAAAACAATCATAACAAAAACCTTGTGCAAATACTTTTTTGTCTTTAGCACAACCTAAGCATTTATAATGACTAAAAGTAATGGTTATTTCTTTTTCTAAAAGCTCATTAAGATGAATAATTGCCTCTTCAGATTTTAAATAATACTGCACTTCTTCCGCATTAGCGGTAATCATTTTATGTAAAGCTATTTCGTATTGCATTGTTTTGTACTTTTGCTTCAAAGATACTGTTTTAATTAAAAGATAACAATGTCACAGAAAATAATTCATAACCTTATTGCTTGGTTTCTAAAAAAGCGGCTACATGCTATGCAGCTATTTTTAGAAAACCCTGTTGAGGTTCAAAATGATATTTTATTACAATTAATTAACAAGAACCAAAAAACAGTATTTGCCAAACAGTTTGGCTTTAAAAAAATACAGCACTATAAAAGTTTTATAGCACAAGTTCCTCTACAAAACTATGAAACCTTAAGTCCTTTTATTGCGCGTATGCGAAAAGGAGAAAAACATGTTTTAACACAAGAAAAAGTAAAATGGTTTGCGAAATCTAGTGGAACAAGCAATGCTAAAAGCAAGTTTATCCCTATAACTAAAACGTTTTTAGAAAACAACCATTACGATGCTGTAAAAGATTTATTAGCTGTTTATTTATACAATAACCCAAATTCTACTATGTTTGAAGGTAAAGGTTTGCGCCTTGGCGGAAGTAGTGAAATGTATCAAGAAAGCGACACTTCTTTTGGTGATTTATCGGCTATTATTATAGAAAACCTACCCATTTGGGCAGATTTAAAAAGCACACCAAAACAAGAAACAGCATTACTTGGTGAATGGGAAGAAAAGATGCAAAAAATCATCACCGAAACACAACATGAGAATGTAACAAACCTTGCTGGAGTACCTTCTTGGATGCTTGTTTTAATGCAAAAAATGCTTCAAGAATCTGGAAAGGAAAATCTTTTAGAAGTTTGGCCAAACTTAGAAGTTTATTTTCATGGAGGCGTTCATTTTATGCCTTATAAAAAACAATTTGAACAACTCATACCTAAAAAGAATTTTAAGTATTATGAAATTTACAATGCTTCCGAAGGATTCTTTGCTTTTCAAGACCAAAATAATAGTGATGAGTTGCTTTTACTATTAGACTATGGCATTTTTTATGAATTTATTCCTATGGAAAATTTTAATGGATTAGACTCAAAAACGGTATTATTAAACGATGTTGAATTACACAAAAACTATGCTTTGGTTATAAGTACTACAGGCGGATTGTGGCGTTATATTATTGGTGACACTGTGCAATTTACTTCTTTAAAACCTTTTCGTATAAAAGTAACAGGACGCACACAACATTTTATTAATGCTTTTGGAGAAGAATTAATCATTGATAATGCCGAAAAAGCCTTAGCTAAAGTGTGTAAAAAACAACAGGTAATTATTAATGAATATACCGTAGCACCTGTTTTTATGGATAATAAAACGCAAGGAAAGCATCAATGGCTTATTGCCTTTAAAAAAGCGCCTAAAGATCTAAAAAAGTTCGCAAAAGATTTAGATTTAGCCTTACAAGAACTCAATTCTGATTACGAAGCCAAGCGTTATAAAAATATAACCTTAGCTCCTTTAGAAATTATTATTGCACCAGAAAACCTATTTCTGTCTTGGTTAGAAAAACATGGAAAAATAGGTGGGCAACATAAAATACCACGCTTACAAAATAATAGAAAACTGATGGATGAACTGTTAAGGGGTTTTATATAAAAAAATAATGTAAATTTGCCAAAATTAAAAAAGAAAAAATGCATTTATTTTTACTATTACAAAACACAGCAAACCAAGTTGGTGAAGCGATTAATACCGATGAATTATTGTCTTGGAAAGATAAAATTTTAGCTAAAATACCAGATATTGCTATGACTTATGGGCCTAAAATTATAGGTGCTATACTTATAGTTTGGATTGGTTTAAAAGTTATTAATAAAATAGAAAAAATGGTTGCGATTGCTTTTGAAAAAGCAGGACTTAACGAGAGTATTCGCCCCTTTTTAAGCTCATTAATTATCGTTTCACTTAAAGTGTTTCTATTACTTAGTGCTGCAGGAATTGCAGGAATGGATTTAAGCTCTTTAACCGCTGTAATTGCAGGTGCTGTTTTTGCTATTGGTATGGCTTTGCAAGGGAGTTTAGGAAACCTAGCTGCTGGTATAATGATTTTGATATTTAAACCGTATAAAGTTGGCGATATTGTTGATATCAAAGGTGAAGTAGGAAAAATAGTGGAGGTGCAAATTTTTAACACGGTTATAAAAACGTTTGATAACAAACTCTCTATTATTCCTAATGGTTTAGCTATAGGCGATATTATTGTAAATATGTCTGAGAAAAACTATGTTCGTGTAGATTTAAATGTGTATATGCCTTATGAAGAAGATTTTGATGCTGTTGCCCTAATTATAAAAGATGCCTTGCGCGCAACTCCAAAAGTACTTAAAGACCCTGAGCCGTTCGTAGGAATAGAAGCTTGGGAAAGTCATAGTATTTTACTTTCGGTAAGACCGCATTGTCATATAGAAGATTATTGGGATGTGTATTATGAGTCTTATAGAAATGTAACTAAAGCAATGGCAAAAAACAATATAAAAGTTGCTTATTCTGAAGGAGTAGAGTTAGGAAGAATAGGAAAGTAATTTTTTATGCATTCTGATAGTAAACACCTAGAAAAATATAATTTAGACAAGTTGTGTCTTTCTTATAAAATTCTAGAACAGTATGTTTTTATAAATAAACATGGGTCAAAAACAATAGATTTTGCCAATGCTGATGCAGTAAAAGCTCTAAATACAGCACTCTTAAAAAAACATTACAATATTAACTATTGGGAGTTCCCTGAAAACAATCTTTGTCCGCCGATACCAAGTAGAGCAGATTATTTATACTACCTTAATGATTTTCTAAAAGAAGGAGCTTCTACTCAAAAACCAATACGTGTTTTAGATATTGGTACAGGTGCTACTTGTATTTATCCACTTTTGGGTAATAGTTTGTTTAATTGGGAATTTGTAGCTAGTGATATTTCAGAAAAATCATTGCAAAACGCACAAGTAATTATTACTAAAAACAAGTTGAATAATAAAGTTGAACTAAGAAAACAATCTCGAAAAAAACATATTTTAGAAGATGTTATCAAAGCTAATGAAACCTTTTTTGCAAGTATGTGCAATCCGCCATTTTATAAAACAAAAGAAGATGCACAAAAAGCTAATAATAGAAAACAACGTAACCTCGGTTTAGCAAAAAACAGTCGAAATTTTTCGGGAAAAAGTAATGAATTGTGGTATAAAGGTGGAGAAGTAGCTTTTATAAAAAACTACATCAAAGAAAGTGTTGCTTATAAAAATCAAATATATTGGTTTACTTCTCTGGTTTCCAAAAAAGAAAACCTTGAAACACTATACAAAGCGCTCCAAAAAGCAAAAGCAACAACTGTAAAAACTATAGTAATGAAACAAGGAAATAAAATCACTCGTTTTATAGCTTGGCAGTTTTAAAAAATTTAAACAACATATCTGTTTTTTATCAACTAAAATAGTTTACCTTTGCAGCGTTAGATGTTACGTCTAGCGTTTAGTACTCAAAGTAGCTTCCATACGATGAGTACTTTTTTTTGTTTTATAGTTAAGTAAATACTTTTTACTATCTTTGAAAAAACTAAAAAAATGATAAAAAAAACCCTTAAAATCGTTGCTGCGTTAGTATTAATAGTCCTAATAACATTATACTTTACCATATACCCAAAACTAGATTTAGTAACAGGATTCTCTTCCAAAAGTGTTGCTTCTTGGATAAATATAAGTAATAGAACTGCCGAAGATGTAAAACAAACTGACAATAATTTTGATATCATGCCAAAAGCCAAAAACACCGTAAAGGCTAATGGTAAAATAGTAGAAGCCACTATTTTTGGCTTTAAAAAACGCACCGCTATTTATAGAGAAGGACTTGGGGCATTATTAATAGATGATGATTATGATATTGCTAAAAAAGTGCTTAAACCACACCGTGATTTATCACCAATAAACAAACCGTATCCTTATGGCGATTTACCTCAAGACACGCTAAAACTAGCTAATGTTGATTATAAAAAACTGTCAAAAGCCATAGCAAATGCTTTTGATAAACAAGGCGAAAATAGTAAAAAAACACGTTCTGTACTTGTGTTATATAACGATAAAATAATAGGTGAGCAGTACGCTACAGGTTTTACCAAAGAAACACCTATTCTTGGTTGGTCTATGACTAAATCTATAGTAGGAACGCTTTATGGAATCTTACAAAAACAAGGTAAATTAGATATTAATAAGCCTACAAAAATTCCTTCTTGGCAAAATGATACTAGAAAAAACATCACCTATAATGATTTATTGCATATGAACAGTGGTTTAGCTTGGGAAGAACGCTATGATAAAATAAGTGATGTTACCAAAATGCTTTTTTTAGCTAAAGATATGCCAAGTGTGCAGCAAGAAAAACTAGCAGAACATCAACCCAATACACATTGGGTGTATTCTTCAGGAACAAGTAATTTATTAGGTAGTTTGTTGCATAAATTCACAACAAACCAACAAGAATATTTAGATATGCCTTATCAATTATTACTTGATAAAATAGGTATGCATTCCGCGTTATTAGAAACCGATATGGAAGGAAACTATGTATATTCTTCTTACGGATGGGCAACCACACGTGATTGGGCTAAGTTTGGAACGCTTTATCTTCACCGAGGAAACTGGGATGGTGAACAGCTTTTTAATCCAAGTTGGGCAGATTATGTAGCCACGCCAACACCAACATCAAACAATGTATATGGCGCTCATTTTTGGCTAAATAAAGGCGGTATTTACCCTGATGTTCCAAGAGATTTATACTCTGCTAATGGTTTTCAAGGACAGAAAGTATTTATTATCCCTAGTACTAATATGGTTATTGTTCGTACAGGACTTACTGAAGGAAAATCATTTGATTTTAATAGTTTTCTTCGTGATATAATAGCAGCGGTAGACACTACTAAAGCAGTAGAAAAAGAGCCCTTAAAAGAAAAAATAAAAAAACCTGTCAAACCAAAACATGCAGGAATAGATATCAGTAATACCACTAAAGGTTCTCACGCGTATATAGTGAATAATACTGTAGAGGTTTGCTGTAGTCGCGCTATAGGAAACCCTATAAAAAGTGGAGTTTATGATGGTAATATTTTTATAGATTATGAGTGGAATTTAATTTCTAAAAGTGGTGGAAAAACCAATACATTTAAATGGAAGAACTCTACAATACGTGTGTATGCTAATCCTAGAAATAATAAATTATCATTAGTTGGTGGTACTATTCGTGATCGTAGTTTTAAACTAGGTCATGGCTTACGAATAGGGATGACTAAGAAACACTTTTTAAGAAAAATATTTAAAAACACAGATAAAATAACAACTAAAAATCGCTTTGAAATTCAAGAAAATAGCCGAATGCGCAGCATTTATACTTTTAAAAATGATAAACTAGCTACGGTACAATTTCAAGCAGGAAGAAAACGATAATGCCAATTATTAACAACCCCTTTACCCCCAATTTTGCATTAAAAAACAAGCATTTTAACACTGTTTTTCGTGTGTTTTTTAATACTGAAAACACATTGTACACAAGAAAACGAATAACACTCAATGATGGTGATTTTATAGATTTAGATTTTGCTTCGGTTAATGCCGAAACCGCAATTATAGCCATACATGGTTTAGAAGGAAGCTCCAAATCAAATTATATTCAGGCCTTAGCACGAGAAGCGAACTATAAAAACATAGATGTAATAGCTATGAACCTTAGAAGTTGTAGTGGAGAACCTAATCGTACATTAGCCTCTTACCACAGCGGAAAAACGGAAGATTTAGCTGAGGTTATAACTCATATTATTCAAAATTATAATTACAAAGCACTTTATCTCGTAGGCTATAGTTTAGGTGGAAACCTTGTTTTAAAATATATGGGGGAGTATGCTAATGCAATGCCTGCAATCATTAAAAAAGCAGTAGGAGTTTCTGTACCTTGTAACCTTGAAGGCTCTGCATTGACACTTAATTCCAGTTTTTTTAGACGCAAATATTTGAATAATTTTTTAAAAACATTAAAGAAAAAAGCAGCTTATAAATTGGCTCATTTTCCTAATAATATGGACAAAGAACGTATTGCTAATGCTAAAGATTTTATAGCCTTTGACGATGCTTTTACTGCACCTTCTCATGGATTTAAAGATGCTAAAGATTACTGGAATAAATGCAGTAGTAAGCCTTTTTTAACAGAAATACAACGTGAAACATTACTTATATCATCATTAGATGACCCTTTTTTAGATGATTCATGTTATCCTTTTGAAGCAGCAAAAAACAATCCTTATTTTACTTTTTTGGCTACAAAACATGGTGGACATGTTGGTTTCAGTCAAAGTTTTTGGGTTAAAAAAAATAATTGGTTAGAGAATCAAATCCTTGATTTTATAATGGCAAAATAATTAAAAAAAGACTATTTTTATCAAATGAAAAAATTAATACTAATTATCAGTACAATATTATTTACTACAAATGCAAGTGCGCAGCGCGAAACACCCGAAGTAGTTGGTGATGTTTTTGAACATATTTTGCCCGCAACAGCTATACTTATGCCTTTGTTTAAAAAAGACAAACAGGGGTTCAAAGACGCTTTAGAAACAGTTTTAATAACAGCGGCTATAACACATTATTTAAAAATAAATATAGATAAAACACGTCCTAATGGCGGCAGTTATAGTTTCCCTTCTGGGCACACCTCAGCGGCTTTTTCGGGTGCCGCTTCAGTACAAAGACGCTATGGTTGGAAATACGGTAGCATTATGTATGCTATGGCGGCTTATACGGGCTGGTCTCGTGTAAATGCCAATAAACACGACTATTGGGATGTACTTGGCGGTGCTGCTATCGGTATCGGTACCGCTTACTTATTTACCAAACCATACGAAGAACAAAAAGTAAGTATTAGCTTTGGTAAATCTCAGGAGTATTATATGCTAAGTTTTAATTATAAATTCTAATGTTTTAAAACTAAATGAGGTGATT
>CAYPAK010000039.1:8058-11682 GCA_964408665.1 uncultured Flavobacteriaceae bacterium
TTTGTATTTACAAAGGAAATTACTCAAAAGTAATTTGGAATCAAAAAAAGAGATTTAATTATGAAAACCCTATATTTGTAATGAATAAATTATTTTTTAACCAAAAGTTGCTTTTATGACTTGAATCTTGCACATTAAAACTTTACTTTTGTAAAAAAACAATAAAAATCATGGCTAAAACCGCATTATTAACCGTAAAAAACGTCATAAAAGAAACTGCTGATGCTATTTCATTAGTATTTGATATACCTCAAGATAAAAAAGACAACTTTTCTTTTGAAGCAGGGCAATACATTACCATACATAAAACCTTAGACGGAAAAGCACTAAAACGTGCTTATTCACTTTGTACAGCACCTTACGAAAACAAACTTCAAGTAGTTATAAAACGTATTGAAGGCGGTACATTTTCTGTTTATGCTACCGAAAAAATTCAAGAAGGAGAAAGTTTTGAAATTGGGTTGCCCGAAGGACGTTTTTCATTACCAACCGATGAAACGAATAATAAACACTATTTAGGTTTTGCAGCAGGAAGTGGTATTACACCTATTTATAGTATGATAAAAGCAGTATTACACGAAGAACCTAAGAGTAAATTTACCTTGGTTTATGGCAATAAATCACCTGAAAACACCATTTTTTATACAGAACTAAATGCTTTAGCTACTACTAATTCTAATTTTACCGTTCAATATATTTTTAGTAAAGCAAACGAAGCAAATGCCTTATTTGGGCGTATTGACGCTAGTATCGTTAAACTAATACTTAACCGTAATAATTATGATAGCTTTTATATTTGCGGTCCAGAAGCAATGACTAATATTATAAAAAACACATTATCCGAAAGAAATGTTGCTTCAGAAGATATACACTACGAATTGTTTTCGTCTAAAACAGAAAATGATGATGAACAAGTAAAAAACGCTATTTCTGGAGAGGTAAAACTTACTGTTTTATTAGATGATGACACTGAAACCATCACGATGAACCCAAAAGACACCTTACTAAAAGCTGCATTAGATAATGATATTGATGCGCCGTATTCTTGTCAAGGCGGTATTTGTAGTAGTTGTATAGGTAAAGTCACCGAAGGCAAAGTACGTATGCTTAAAAACGAAATACTTACCGAAAACGAAATAGCTGTAGGACTTTGTCTTACTTGCCAAGCAGTACCAGAAACTAGCGAAGTAACTATAGATTTTGATAATATATAATGAAAACCTTAACTGATTATCAAACAGGACAAGTTTTATTAATAGATAAACCTTTAGAATGGACTTCTTTTCAAGTAGTAAATAAATTACGTTGGGAAATACGTCAAAAATTTAATATAAAAAAAATAAAAGTAGGTCACGCAGGAACATTAGACCCAAAAGCCACAGGACTACTCATTATCTGTACCGGAAAATTCACCAAAAAAATAAACGAGTACCAAGGGCAAGCTAAAGAATACACAGGAGTTATAACTATAGGAGCAACACGACCAAGTTGCGATATGGAAACCGAAATAGATCAAACTTTTGATTTTAGTACTATTACAAAAAACCAAATACAAGAAGCAACAGCACAATTTTTAGGAGAAATAGACCAAGTACCACCTATTTTTTCAGCCATAAAAAAAGATGGTGTTCGCTTGTATGAACTTGCACGAAAAGGAGAAACTACCGAAATAAAATCACGTAAAATAACCATTTATGAATTTGAAATCACCCAAATTCAATTACCAAATATCTCGTTTAGAATAAAATGTAGCAAAGGAACATATATTCGTGCTATTGCACGAGATTTTGGAAAAGCGTTAGGTAATGGCGCTTATTTATCCGAATTAAGACGCACTAAAATAGGTGATTTTACCGTTACAGAAGCACAAAATATAACCGAGTTCATTAGTAGCTTGAAAGATTAAAATAATTGCTTACTTTTGTAAACCAAATTACGCAAGACCATGTTAGACAGATTACAATTTATAAAACAACGCTATGATGAGGTTTCAGACCTTATTATACAACCCGATATTATTCAAGACCAAAAACGCTATGTAAAACTCCACAAGGAGTATAAAGACCTTGGAGGTATAATGGTAAAATATAAAGAATACCAACAACTACTAGCGTCTATTACCGAAGCAAAAGAAATTATAGCCGATGGTTCTGATGCAGAAATGGTAGAAATGGCAGAAATGGAGCAAGAAGAAGCTGCAGCACGTATTCCAGAATTAGAAGAAGAAATCAAAATAATGATGATTCCTAAAGACCCTGAAGATGCCAAAAATGTAGTAGTAGAAATACGCGCAGGAACAGGAGGAGATGAAGCAAGTATTTTTGCAGGAGATTTATATAGAATGTACACTAAATACTGTTCTTCCAAAAACTTTAAAGTAGATGTAGTTGATCTTAATGAAGGAACATCTGGAGGGTTTAAAGAAATTATTTTTGAAATTTCAGGTGCTGATGTTTATGGAACATTAAAATTTGAATCTGGCGTGCACCGTGTACAGCGTGTACCACAAACCGAAACACAAGGACGAGTGCATACTTCTGCAGCTACCGTTATGGTACTTCCAGAAGCTGAAGAATTTGATATAGACCTTAAACAATCAGATATACGCGTAGATTATTTTTGTTCTTCAGGTCCTGGTGGACAGTCTGTAAACACTACCTATTCGGCAGTTCGTTTAACACACGTTCCTACAGGAATTGTAGCACAATGTCAAGATCAAAAATCACAGCATAAAAACAAAGATAAAGCCATGAAAGTGCTTCGTACGCGTCTTTATGAGCAGGAATTAGCAAAAAAACTAGAAGCAGACTCTGCTAAGCGTAAAACTATGGTTGCTAGTGGAGATCGTTCTGCTAAAATACGCACTTATAACTATCCACAAGGACGTGTTACTGAACATCGTATTGGGCTTACACTTTATGATTTACCAAATATTATGAATGGTGATATTGGTAAAATAATAGAAGGCTTGCAAGTAGCTGAAAATGCTGAAAAGCTAAAAGCAGCTAATAGCGAATTATAAAATAAAACACACAAGTAAACTTGTGTGTTTTATATTGATTATCTTAAAGAAATCGTTGTTTTTTTGACTAATAGTTAGTTTTACTTTAGGTTTGTAGGCAATCCTTGTGCTGTCCAACCCATAAAACCACCTTTCATATCATAAACAGTAAAGCCCATTTTTTCTAATTTTTTAGCAGCTCTACCACTACGACCTCCAGATTTACAATAGATTAAAACGGGTGTTTTTTTATCTAGTTTAGCAAATTCTTGTGCAAAACTATTACCCATAAAATCAATATTTTTAGCATTTTGTAAATGTCCTTGAGCATATTCTCCAGGAGTACGCACATCTACTACTACACCAGTTTTAGCATCTATTTCTTTTTTAAATTCTTGTGCATTTACATGTTTTACACTTCCATTTTGTGTTTTACTTGCTGTTGTGTTTGCTGTTTTTGTTGTGTTTTTAGCACTATCATCACAAGAAGTGAATGCAAATAGTACAAAGGCAACAAGCATTAAGTTTACTACTTTTTTCATTTTTAGTTGTTTTAAATTAATTAGGCTCAAAAATACATTATTTTATACTAATAAGAATGTAATGTTTGTTACAAAAAAAAG
>CAYPAK010000040.1:0-11574 GCA_964408665.1 uncultured Flavobacteriaceae bacterium
CCTTTTACATTGTGCACATTACCACTTTCTACACGGTAGAATTTGTCAAATATTCTTTTTACAGCGGCTTTGCTCATTCCTTCGCCTTGGTCGGTTATTTTTATGATAATAGTATTGTTTGCATTTTCGGTACTTACTGTTATTTTTGGTTGCTCTGGCGAGTATTTTATGGCATTATCTAATATGTTAGTCATTACATTAGTCAAATGAAATTCATTACCCAATATTTCGTCACGTTGTGCATTAAAAATATAGCTCAAGTCACCGTTTCTATCATCAACTAATAGTTCTATATGCATTATAGCGTCTTGTAGTATGTCGTGTATTGATACGGTTTCCTTACTAATATCTAATTCATTTTTTTCAAGTTTTGCAATACGAAGTACACTTTCTACTTGTGCGTGCATACGCTTGTTCTCTTCTCGGATAATACCTAAATAGCGCGTTACTTTATCTTTATCTTGTTTTATTTTGTCATTTTTTAACGTGTCTAATGCTAAATTAATGGTAGCAATAGGTGTTTTGAACTCGTGAGTCATATTATTTATAAAATCGGTTTTTATAGCTGATATTTGCTTTTGTTTAAATAATTGATATAAGGCATAGAAAAACACCATAAGTATTATAAATATAAAGAAAAAAGACAGTGTCATTAGCCCTATAATTGAGCTTAATAAGAAATTCTTTTTAGTAGGAAATACTACTAATAAATCATAGTTACTTTCGCCATTGTTATTTACAAAAAAAGGAATAGAAAAGTAATCATCTTTACGTTTTTTGAATCCCATAGTCCGTATAGTAGTTGCTAGGTCATTGCTGTAAATAGCAAATTCAAAAGGAATATCAATACCATTTAGCGCTAATTTTTCTTTTAGTGTTTTCTGCACTTCTTCTGTGCTTGTCCGTTGGTTTATAGGCGTTCTGCTAGATTTATCATTTATTATGGATTCAAACTGTGCACGCATAAAATCATCTACTTGAGATAGTATTTCGTTACTATGCTCAAGCGTAAAGCGGTTTCCATTTGGGTCTAAACGCTTGCGGTATTCGTAAGTTCCTCTGTTGAGTTGTATATTTTTTATTTTAATGGTATCTATCTCATTATTAAATAACTTAGGAATAGCATTTAATTGATATTCAAAAGCACTATTTGTATAGATAATTTTACTGTTATTTAGGTTAGTTTCTTCTATATAATAACTGGCAATTTCATGTTGTTTTTTCTTAGGAATACTATCTATTATTAGCTTAAAAGAATGTACATATGCATTGTATTCTAATTGACTTATCGTTATTGAACTACGCTTGAGAGCTTGTTTTACATTGGTAGAAAATTGTTCTTTTTTTATCTCTATAGCATTCTTAATCCAAAGTACTTGTACAGTGATTATCCCAATAAATGAGATGGACATCAGAACGATAAGAAGTACAAAAAGTCTTTTTTTCAAGGTGGTTTTATTAGATATAAATAATATGCTGCAAAAATAAACATTATCTTACAGACTTATTTAACTAATAACAGTTTTTTAACAGTTTTATTTGAGTTTTAACTTAATTTTTTGATAAGTTTTTTCTACTTGACGTATAGTTTCTGTTAATTCTGTATTAATGATAGTAAAATCAGCGAGTTGTGCTTTTTTAGCATCAGTCCATTGGTTGTTCATTCTTGCTAGAACTTCCGTTTTGCTACAATTATCACGAAGCATCACGCGTTTTATTTTTACTTGTTTTGGGGCAGTAACCAAAATCACACTATCACAGTTTGCTGCATCTTCAGACTCATAAAGTATGGCATTTTCCTTGAGTACAAAGGGCGCGTTTTGACTACTAGCCCAAAGTAGAAAGTGCTTACGCACTTCTGGGTGCACAATGCTGTTTAGCTGCGCTAATTTTGCTTTATCATTAAACACTATTTTTGCAAGATATACACGGTTTAATTGATTATCTAAATAGGTAGTATTACCAAAAACCGCTATAAGTTTGTTTTTAATATTACTATCATTATTCATTAGTTTTTTAGCTTCAATATCGGCATAATATACAGGGATATTATAGGCTTCAAAGAGCTTTGCTACAGTGGTTTTTCCACTTCCTATTCCGCCTGTTATTCCTACAATATACATCTTTTATTTTTTTATTAAATATTGAATTGTTTGAGGCTCAATAGCTATTATTTCTGCATTTTTTGGTTTTTTTATAAGCTTAGGGATAAGTTGATTGTCTTTGTTAGCTTTAAAATCACAAATCACTTTGAAGTCCGTATTTTTTATTGATTTGGATCCTTTTACGGGCGATTTATAACGGATAATTACTTTTTTTGGAAAGGTAATGAGCTCTTTTGTACTAGTATTTTTTAGTTGATAAGACACTTTTATAGTATCAATAAGCATTTGGTCAATATTTGCTTTAATCGTAATGCTATCTAAACTATATTTAATGTTCTTCTGCTTTACTAAAGCTATTTTTTGATTAATATTATTTGATAAATCATTTATTTTTAGCAATGTAGTACTAATAGTGTCTAAATTTTTTAAAGCCTCTTTTGTGCCAAATATTTCTAGACTTTTTGGATAAAATTTAATTTTTCCTATTGTGTTATAGCCTTTTTTATAGCTTATTGCCGTTTTCAATTTTATAGGTATTGTTTTAGTAAAAAGCTGTTTGTAATCAAATCGTAACGTATCAGGACTTATACGCAATACTTTTATACTAGAATTGTATTTGTCTTGAAGTGTTGTTAAATATTGTTTTGTACTGATAAAGCTGCTTGTATCTGTAGTGAATATGGCTTTATTTTGATCTATTACTATGTTTTTTTTAAATAATTGTGCTTTCAAAATATTAAAACCACTTGTTTCTACTTCTACATTAAGTGCTTTCTTTGGTTTGCTGATAAGTTGCTTGTCTTGTGGAAAATTTTTATAATCAACCCAAACCGAAACGGTATCAATATGTGTTTCTGCAAGGTTGCTAAGCGCCCAAATAATATAGGCTAATAGCAAAAAAGGCAAAAAAGTCCTAAAGGCTCTACTATTGGTTAAATTTTCTAATTGTGTTTGTTCTTTTTTCATTATTTTTTAAAGAATAAATGCGGAAAAATAGTTGCTGCCTCTGCTTTAGTAAAGGCTAATTTTAGCTTAGAACTAATATATCCAGTTCCGTATCCTATAAACTGTAAACTCGTTGCTATCACAGCCATAAAACCGATAATTATACTTTTATTTTGCATACTTGCATCAATCAAAATTACTAAATAATAGCATAAATACAAGTATAAGCCGATATAAAAACTACTAAAGGCCATAAAAACACTTAAAAGAAACCCAAAAATAAAAAATGTAGGAAACCAAAAAGTCAGTTTTTTACTTGATGGATGCCATTTATCTAAGATAGGACGTACTTGTCCAAATTTATTAACCTGTGTATAAAATTTTGACCACGAAATACGTCTTTTATGATAGACAAATGCTTTATTAATTAATTGTGTTTTGTAGCCCAATACCCAAAGCCTCAATACCAAATCAGGGTCTTCACCTGGGTGAATTTGTGCAAAACCTCCTGTTGCTTCAAATGCTTCTTTGGCAAGTCCCATATTAAAACTTCGTGGTTGAAACTTTTGTAGTTTTTCTGATTTTCCTCTAATACCTCCTGTGGTAAAAAACGAAGTCATACTATAATTAATGGCTTTTTGTAAATTACTAAAGCTATCCATTGCAGCGTCTGAACCACCAAAACAAGCCGTATAATTAGCACTAAGACCTTTTGCAACTTCACTTAAATACTGCTTAGGAATAACGCAATCAGAATCAAAAATAAGGAAATAATTACCTTTAGCACGTTTCATGCCATAATTACGACTTGCACCAGGACCTGAATTTGCTTTATAATAGTACGAAATGTCTAGTTCATCCTTATATTTTGCTACAATAGTATCACATTTATTAGTAGAACCGTCTTCCACCAAAACGATTTCAAATGTATCGGCATAATCTTGTTTAGTTAATGAATCTAGTAATTCATCAACCTCATTAGGACGATTATATACGGGAACTATTATAGAAAAATCAAGATTCATATCATTACTTTGTACAAAGATACATTATTAAATAGTAAAAATAGCTAAAGCATTTTTGCTTGTTACAGCTGCTATTTCTGCTACAGAAACCTGATGTATTTCGGCTAATTTTTCGGCAATGAGCTTAATATAACTACTCTCGTTGCGCTTTCCGCGATATGGCGTAGGAGCGAGGTAAGGCGAATCGGTCTCTAGTACAAGATTTTCTAAGGAAATCTGATTTAAAAATTGGTCTATTTTACCATTTTTAAAGGTTACTACACCACCAATCCCCAGTTTCATATTATACGAAATCGCTTTTTTTGCTTGAGCTAAAGTGCCTGTAAAACAATGAAAAATGCCGTATAAATCATTAGATTTTTCACTTTCTAAGACCTCAAATACTTCATCAAAGGCATCACGGCAATGTATTACTATAGGGAGCTTTCGCTCTTTAGCCCATTGTATTTGCAAGCGAAAGGCTTCCTGTTGTTCTTTGATGAAGGTTTTGTCCCAATATAAATCCATACCAATTTCGCCAATCGCTACAAAATTTTGCTTATCAAGCCATTGTTTTACGTGGGCAAGTTCTTCTTTGTAATTTTCTTTTACGCTTGTAGGATGCAAGCCCATCATAAGATGCATTTCTTTTGGAAATGCCGCTTTTAATGCAAGCATTGCTTCGGTATGTGTTTGGTCTATGGCTGGTAAGAAAAAATGCGTTACGCCAGCGGCTATTGCACGTTTTACTGTTTCAGCTCTGTCAGCATCAAATTGACTACTGTATAAGTGAGTGTGTGTATCTATTAATTGCATAAGGCAAAGATAGTATTATTCAATTAGTATTGAGACATAAAAATAAAGCGTTTTAAAAAGGTATATTCTAAAACGCTTTAACTAATTAATAAATGTATTATTAACTTATTTTTTCTAATTTAACTGTAAAATGACGCATTATAGGTGCTTCCCAAGTTATTTTGTAACCGTGTTTTGCTTCGTGACGAGAATCAAAAATAGTTTTAAGCGCAGCAGCTATATATTCCATATGGTTATGTGTATAGGTTCTTCTTGGTATAGCAAGACGTACCAATTCTAGCGCTGGATAGCGGTTTTCTCTTGTCTCCGGATCTCTATCGGCAAGTATAGTGCCTATTTCTACACCACGTATTCCTGCTATAATGTATAGTTCTATAGCAAGTGCTTGCGCTCTATATTCTTCCTTAGGGATAGTTGGTACAAATTTATTAGCATCAAGATAAACGGCGTGTCCTCCAATAGGTTTTTGCACAGGAACACCAAATTCCGCCATTTTTTCGCCTAAATACTGTACTTGTGTAACTCTACTAGCTAAATAATCATATTCCAAGGCTTCGTAAAGACCTACGGCAAGTGCACCCATATCTCGCCCGCTCATTCCACCATAGGTTATAAATCCTTCATACATTATATTAAAGGTAATAGCTGTTTGGTAGGTTTCTTCATTGTTTAATGCAATAATACCGCCCATATTTACCAAGCCATCTTTTTTAGAACTCATCGTCATACCGTCTCCATAAGAGAACAATTCTTTGGCAATGTCTTTGATGCTTACATCTTTGTAGGCTTCTTCGCGTTCTTTGATAAAATAGCAGTTTTCTGCATAACGTGCTGCATCAAAATATAATGCAACGCCATATTTTTTGCAAAGTGCAGCAGTTTCTTTGATGTTTTGCATAGAAACGGGCTGTCCTCCGGCAGTATTACAAGTTACTGTAATAATGATAAAAGGTATTTTTTCAATAGGGTTTTCTTTAAAGACTTTTTCAAGTTTATTTAAATCTACATTTCCCTTGAATGGATGGTACAAATCGGTATCAAAAGCTTCGTCTATAGTACAATCTATAGCTTTTCCTTTTCGGAATTCTATGTGTCCTTTGGTGGTGTCAAAATGCGAGTTTCCAGGTATAATATCGCCTTCTTTTACCATTGCCGAGAAGAGTACGTTTTCGGCAGCACGCCCTTGGTGTGTTGGTATAAAGTAGTTGTATCCTGTAATGTCTTTTACTGCTTTGTCTAAGGCTAAAAAAGAACGTGATCCTGCATAACTTTCGTCACCGAGCATTATGGCTGCCCATTGTCTATCGCTCATTGCTCCTGTACCAGAATCGGTAAGCAAATCAATATATACTTGGTCAGATTTGAGGTTAAATAGGTTGTAATTAGCTTCTTTTATCCATTGTTTGCGTTGTGCTATTGTAGCTTGTTTTATAGGCTCTACCATTTTAATGCGGTAAGGCTCTGCGTAAGGTAATTTCATTATTTAGTAATTATATTTCATTAAAATTTTAAAGTCATAGTGTTTGTCTTTGAATTTTAATTAAATATAAAATGCATCGCGATTTTTTAATTTTAATCGGATGTCTAGCAATGTGGTATGTCGCTTCTGAAATTTCATTTTTCAAAACTAATTAATTATTTTTAGATTAACAAAAAAAATACACTAACAAAGTTGTAACTAACAATAATGTTACTTACATTTGTGTTAGTTATTAAAACATCAATTATGATTGCATCACCATTTAAATACGGAAAACTTGTAGATAAAGCTCATTTTGTAAATAGAACGGCAGAATTAGCCTTTTTAAAGCATAACTTTAACTCAGGGATTAATACCATTTTAATTTCACCAAGACGTTGGGGAAAATCATCATTAGTAAAGCTTGCTGCTGCTGAATTTTCAAAAGAAAATAAGGATATTCGCTTTTGTTTTATAGATTTATTTAATATTCGTTCTAAAGAAGAGTTTTATGAGTCGTTTGCACGAGAAGTATTGAAGGTTTCTTACTCTAAATGGGAGGAACGGATGGAAAAAGCTACAACGTTTTTTAAGCATTTAATTCCTAAATTTACTATGGGAAGTGATCCTGCTACTGATTTTTCAATTTCTTTTGATTGGCATGAAGCGAGTATTAATCCTACAGAAATATTAAATCTTCCAGAAACTATTTCTAAAGCAAAGGGTATAAAAATAGTGGTTTGTTTAGATGAATTTCAAAACATCTCATTTTTAAAAAACCATGTAGATTTTCAAAAAAAACTACGTGCGCATTGGCAACAGCACCAAGTAGCATCGTATTGTCTTTATGGCAGTAAACGCCATATGATGACTGAGCTTTTTGAACGAAAAGCGATGCCGTTCTATAAGTTTGGTGATGTGCTGTTTCTCAAAAAAATAAACACCAAACATTGGGTGAGCTATATTGTAAAACAGTTTGAGAGCACTAATAAATCTATTGATGAAAAAACAGCTAGCTATCTTGCCGAACAGGTTGACAATCATTCTTATTTTGTACAACAATTAGCCAATATGGTTTGGTACCTCACGGAAACTATTTGCACTAAAGAAACTGTCCACGAAGCGTTAAATGACTTAATGAATCAGTATGATTTGATGTATCAAAAAGATGTAGATGGTTTAACTAATAGTCAATTAAACTTTTTGAAAGCAGTAGTGAAAGGAGAGAAGCAGTTTAGTAGTAAAGATACAATAGCACGTTATAATTTAGGTACTTCGGCTAATGTGGCACGTATCAAAAAGGCTTTAGAAACTAAAGAATTAATAGACGTGTACCGCCGTGGAATAAATTTTGTTGATCCGCTTTTTAAACGTTGGTTTGAAACGTATTATTTACATTAAAAGACCAGTACCATAATATTGACCTTTTATCATTAGACTATATTTTACTATCAAAAACGGTATTAAAGCTGCTCAATATTATTATCTATAATTTTTTGAACATCAATAGTTGTATCTTCTTTATTAATTAAATCATAGCGGATTTTACCACAAAATTTAGCTAATTTACCAGATAACTCATCAGATTCTAAGCTAGATATTTTTTTATCTATTGCTGTTTTTTTAATTGTTTTTACAAAATTGCTATACTCTTGAAGTACTTCGGGGCTTGCTATAATAGATATTTTGTGCGTGAGGAATTCTAGTGTAATTAAATCTTTAGTATCTATTGCTTCCTTACGAATAACTTCTTCAATAAAATTAATTAATTCAAAATATAAATTTGACTTTATATCAAATATTTTTACGCGTTGTTCTTTTTCTATTTCTACTTCACTTTGTTTGTTTAAGAGAGCTGCGGTAATAGCTATGGTTACAATAGTCCCTAGTACTACAAGTACAATTTCTTGTACAAAAGGCGTTTCACTAGTAACATTATAAGCCGTTTTTAGATAAATATAACCCAGAATAAAAGTAACTGCCGAAATGATTAAGTATTGTGTGCTTTTTTTCATGTTTATTTATTTTAACTTATTAAGTTCTTGTTCTAATTGGTTTATTTTTAATAGGAGGTTATTGATTACATCCAAGCCTTCAAAGTTAATATTTAAATCATAATGCAGTCGCATATAGCGTTCTACATGTTGAAGTTGGTTTTCTATAATGTATAATTCGCCATCGTCTTCAATAGGTTCTATAAGTTTGTACTCTATAAGGTTAGTTACAAATGTATTAGGAACTTCATAAAGTTTGCAAAATTGATTCACATTTATTTTTAGTGTTGTTTTCATATTAACGTAATTTTGAAAGTTCGGTAAATAATTCTTTTTCCTTTGCACTTAATTTGGTTGGGATTTTGATTTGATAACGAATATACAAATCGCCAAATTCGCCTTCTTTTTTATAGATAGGCATTCCTTTTCCTTTAAGTTTTACCTTTGTACCATTTTGTGTTTCTGGTTTTACTTTGAGTTTCACTTTTCCTGATAAAGTGTTTATCACCAAATCTCCACCTAAAACGGCTTTATATAAATCTAAAGCTACATCAAGATATAAGTCATTTCCTTTGCGCTTGAAATCACTGTTATTATTAATAATAAATTTAATGTATAAATCACCATTAGGACCTCCATTCACACCTTTTCCACCATGACCTTTTATTTTAATGACTTGTCCATTTTCTACTCCTGCGGGTATGGTTAGTCTAATGTTTTTGCCATTGATAGTTAAGGTTTGTTTTTGCGAAGAATAAATATCTTTAAGACTAAGATTTAATTCAGCATTATAATCTTGCCCTCTAAATTTTCTACTAGATTTGCTATACGACTGCTGTCTTCCACCAAACATTGATGAAAAGAAATCAGAAAAATCTTCTCCTTCAAAGCCTTCATGACTTTGTTGCCCTTGATAAGTTCTTTGCTGTCTTGCTTTTTCAAATTCTTCGGCATGTTTCCAATCTTTACCGTATTTATCATACTTTTTACGGTTTTCAGGGTTACTAAGTACTTCATTAGCTTCGTTAAGTTCTTTAAACTTTTTTTCGGCAGCTTTATCATTAGGATTTACATCAGGATGATATTTTCGAGCCAACTTTCGGTAGGCTTTCTTGATATCTTTGGCTGTTGCATCTTTAGATATTCCTAATACTTTATAATAGTCTATGTAGTTCATTGGCATTTTTTTTTTTGATTAATAAAGATAGCAGCTACTATCTATGATAGTAGCTGCTAAGTTAAGATTAAAAAAGGAATTCTCTTAGCTTATTTTACTGTAATTTGCTTTGGTGGTTTTGGTTTAGCTTCTTCCTTTTTAGGAATTACAATTTTTAAGATACCATTTTCGTATTTTGCTGTAATTTTATCGCCTTCTACAAGTTCAGGAAGCGTAAATGTACGTTTAAATGATTGGTAACTAAATTCTTTTCTTGTAAAACGCTCATCTTCTGGAGTTTCGTTATTTTCAACTTTTTCTGAAGAAATAGTTAATAAATCATTATCTAAACTGATGTTAAAGTCATTTTTATCGAAACCGGGAGCAGCAACTTCAATACCATAAACTTCATTGTTTTCTCTAATGTTTACTGCAGGAAGTGTGGAATTGTTTTCTGCATAATTTTGTGTGTTCCAGTTTTCAAAATCATTTTCTAAAAATCTACTGATAATGTTTGGTAACGCATTGTTGTATTTTACTAGTGTCATAATGTTATAATTTTAAAATGTTAAACAATTTTTTTTCTAATCTAATTGGTAACATTCAAAACTTGTTCCAATAATAGTATTATGTCAAATAGACATATTTCAGTAACTAATAGAGACAATTTGGCATAAAAAAAGCATCAGATATAGCTATCTGATGCTTTAAATAGGGTAGAAGATTCTTATAACAAACCTCCTTTATGTTCATCTTGCCATTTATTAAGCTCGTCCCATTTACCTTCATGAGCCATTTTAGCTTGTAGCGGCCAACTTGCTGGATTGTGTACGCGATATCGAGGGCCTGCTTTATCTAAAACACCTTGAATACGGCTCACAGCAGTTTCCGATAAGGCTTTCCAAGTATAGATGCCGTCATCAAATAGTAATTGCTCTATTTTTGGGCCTATACCTTCTACTTTTTTTAGGTTGTCTCTGTCTTCAGGTTTTACAAAAGCGGGGGCAATAGCTGCTACGGTACTCGTTGCTGCAACAGCACTAGCGGCTATTTTTGCTTTATTACAAGCATCTAAATCTGCTTGCAGTTTTGCTTTGTCTTTAATACAAGCATTATATTTTGATTCCCACTGACTACTATTATCATTAGCTACTGTTGTTTTTTCTTCTTGACAATTTCCTAAAATGCATCGTAATAACCATCCTAGTATTGCTCCAAGTATAAAAGCGCCTATTAACCACCAAAACCACGAGCCTAAGCCATCGCAGTTACATCCATTTTGTATAAGTAATAACATAATTTTTATTGTTTAATTTTTTTATTTTAATTCTATTTCTACACGTCTATTTTTTGCACGCCCTTCAGCAGTTTCATTGCTTGCTATTGGGTTTGCTATACCTTGTGAAGCGGTATTAATCTTGTCTGCTGTAAGTCCGTACTTTATCAGTAATTGTTTTATGCTGTTTGCACGTCTTAATCCTAATGCTTTATTTTTAGTTGCATTCCCTGTATTATCGGTAAATCCTGTTACAAATACCGTTTTTCCACTTTTCTTTGCTTTTTCGGCAATGCTTTTTACATAGTTTAAAATATTTGCATTTTTAATCTCTTTTGATGACCCGTGTGGAAAATAAATTAATGCTTTTCCTGTTTCATCTTCCTTTACATTGTCATTTTGTGTAATCCAAGCAAATGTAGTTTTTTCAAATTTACTTGTTTTTGCATCTTCATAATAATCAATTACTTTTGAAGCTATTATTACTTTTGATGTGTCCATATCTGCTGCAAAAAGGGCTTTTACTTTTGCTGCTCTAGCAAGTCCCATATTGTCAAAAGTGCTGATATTTCGTTCATCAGAAAAATAAGGACCTACAATGCGTAATATTTTCCCATCTTGCATTTGAGCAATTACACCTTTTTTCTGGGCATCCCAATCTACGTTGGTAATAGGGTTTTGACTTTCCCATTGATACATCAACGGTGCGTTTTTTTCAGTTTTAGCTACTGTTTTTTCAGGAATTACTTTTTGACTTGCTGCATACGCTTCACAGCAAGCTTGATGCCTACTGTTAGCAAACCAAAGTAATACTAAAAA
>CAYPAK010000041.1:0-11504 GCA_964408665.1 uncultured Flavobacteriaceae bacterium
GATGATAGAGCTAAAAAAATAACCAAAGCATTTGTAAAATTATTACAAAAGGCAAATGTCTCTTTTGCAGTTTTAGGGACAGAAGAAAGTTGTACTGGAGATCCTGCAAAACGAGCTGGAAACGAATTTTTATTTCAGATGCAAGCAATAGCTAATATAGAAGTGCTCAATGCTTATGAAGTAAAACGTATCGTTACCGCTTGTCCGCATTGCTATAATACTATAAAAAATGAATATCCAGAACTTGGTGGTAAATATGAAGTAGTACATCATACGGAGTTTTTGCAGGCTTTATTAGAAGAAGGACGCATTACTATTGAAGGCGGGGATTTTAAAGGAAAGCGCATTACATTTCACGACCCCTGCTATTTAGGACGAGCTAATGCTATTTATGAAGCGCCAAGAGAACTCCTTCAAAAATTAGAAGCGGAAATTGTAGAAATGAAACATTGTAAGTCTAACGGGCTTTGTTGTGGAGCAGGAGGCGCGCAAATGTTTAAAGATGCCGAAAAAGGCGATAAAGAAATTTTTGTGGCTCGTACCGAAGAAGCACTAGAAACTAAGGCAGATATTGTAGCCACAGGCTGCCCTTTCTGTAATACGATGATCACCGATGGTGTAAAAAATAAAGAAAAAGAAGGAACTGTACAAGTTTTGGATATTGCAGAACTTTTGGCTAATGCTAATGATTTATAAGATGATGAAACATATTATTTTTTTCAGTTTACTATTAGTAACTATTTCATGTAGTTCTAATAAAGATTTGACAAGTTCAAATAAAACCTTAAAAACGATAATGAAGCAATATCCTGAACTGCCAAAAGCTGTTCAGGAGCGTATAGTACAGTTTCAAAAAGAAGCTAAAACAAATCCGCCAAGAGCTATTTATCAATACCAATATCATAATAATACGGTATATTATATCACAGCGCCTTGTTGTGATTTTTATTCAGAATTATTAAATGAAAAGGGTAAGATTATTTGCCATCCCGATGGTGGTTTTACAGGAAAAGGAGATGGAAAATGTATTGATTTTAATAAAACAAAATCAGACGAAAAATTAATTTGGAAAGACAATAGAAAACAATGATAAAAGAAATAAAGGAATTAGCAGGAGAATCACGTGTGTGGATATTTCCATCAAGTAGAAAATTATCAGTAGATGAAATGGTAATAATTTCGGATGAATTAACCGCTTTTTTGTCACAATGGCGCAGCCACGATGCAGATATGATTGCAGCATTTGAATTTAAATATGACCGCTTTATTATAGTATATCTTGATGAAACACAACACGAAGTAAGTGGCTGTGGTATCGATAAATTAATTGCCATAATTCTTAAATTTCAAGAGCAATTTAACATTGATTTATTAGACAAAATGAATGTAACCTTTAAACAAGGTGAATTTATACAATATCAACCCTTAATCAAATTTAGAAAACTAGTTAAAGACGGCTCTGTCTCCAAAAAAACAATCGTTTTTAATAATTTGGTAAATACCAAAGAAGAGTTTGAAAAATCGTGGGAAATACCAGCAGAAATGAGTTGGCACAACCGTTATTTTAAAAAATAATACACTATCAAATCTAAATAACTATGAAAAAATATATACTTTATATGTTCTTGGCTTGTGCTTTTTTTGCTCATGCACAAACACCTCAAGCACTTTTAAAAGGCGATTATTTAAAACAAGAAAAATGGGTAGATAGTATTTATAATACAATGAATATTGACGAACGTATTGGTCAGCTTTTTATGGTTGCTGCTTATTCTAATAAAGATGAAAAGCATAAAAAAACTATAGAGACTTTAATAAAAAAGTATAAAATAGGCGGATTAATTTTTTTTCAAGGAGGACCAGTGCGTCAAGCAAAACTTACTAATGAATATCAAAGCATTAGCAAAATACCATTATTAATAGCACAAGATGCAGAATGGGGTTTGGCTATGCGTTTAGATAGTACGTATCGTTTTCCTTGGAATATGACTTTAGGAGCAATAAAAGATGATAAACTAATCAATGAATTAGGTGTTCAATTAGGCAAACATTGCAATGCGCTTGGTGTACATATTAATTTTGCACCAGTTGTAGATATCAATACCAATCCTAAAAATCCTATAATTGGTAATCGCTCTTATGGCGAAGACAAAGTAAATGTAACGGCAAAAGCCATTGCTTTTACTAACGGTATGCAGTCACAAAATGTAATGGCTTGTGTAAAGCATTTTCCAGGACATGGAGATACTTCTCAAGACTCTCATAAAACATTGCCATTGGTAGATTTTTCTTATGATAGACTTTGGAATACCGAGCTCTATCCTTATAAAGGTTTGTTTGATAATGGTGTGGCAAGCATAATGATAGCGCATCTTAACGTGCCATCACTAACCCTTTTTGATGGCGTACCAACATCTATTTCTAAACGAGTAGTTACAGGTTTATTACAAGAGAAAATGGCTTTTAATGGACTTATATTTACGGATGCTTTGATGATGAAAGGAGCTTCTAATTATGATGAAGATGGCGAGGTAGATTTAGCTGCATTTTTAGCAGGTTCAGATGTATTATTAATGCCTAACGATGTACTAAAAGGGATAACTAAAATAAAAGATGCCTACAAAAAACATTATTTTGATGATAATCGTTTGGCTTTTTCGGTTAAAAAAATATTACGCGCTAAATATTGGTCGGGACTTAATAATTACAAGCCATTAAGTCTTGATAGTATTGAAAAACAACTTAATACAAAAAGCAATAAAGTACTACATCGTAAACTTGTAGAAGCATCGCTTACTACTATAAAAAATCAAGGCAATATTTTGCCTATAAAATATTTGGATAAACAAAAGGTTGCTTATATCACATTGGGAGATGCTAAAGGTGATACATTTTATACCTATTTAAATAAATATACTGATGTTGCTAGGCTAAAAACCAAAGATACTGCACAATTAGTAAAAGCATTAAAAAAATACACTACAGTTATTATAGGTCATCATAAAGATACTTCAAACCCTTGGAAAAGCTATCATTTTTCCGATAAAGATAAGGTTTTGTTAAAAATAATAGCAAAGCATAATAATACAGTTTTGGTTAATTTTACAAGTGCTTATGCTTTAAATGAAATTGAATTATCATCTTTTAAAGCGATAATAGCAGCATATCAAAATGATAAAATAGTACAAGAATCTGTAGCGCAACTTATTTTTGGAGCGATAGATAGTAAAGGTGTTTTGCCTGTTTCTGTTGGGAATACATACAAAGCAGGATTTGGACTTGCACTAAAAAGCATCAAGCGTTTGGGTTATGCTACACCAGCATTTGTAGGGATGAGTAGTGATTCATTAAGTAAAATTGACAGTATTGCAAAAGTGGTAATCGGAAAGAAAATGGCTCCAGGAATGCAAGTGCTAGTTGCCAAAGACGGACGCATTATTTACCATAAAACTTACGGTTATTTTACCTACGATAAAAAACAAAAAGTGAAACCAACCGATTTGTATGATTTAGCTTCAGTCACCAAAATATTAGGCGCAATGCCTATGATTATGAAGGCTTATGATGATGGAAAATACAAAATAACCGACCGAATGGATAAGCTATTTCCTGTGCTTATAGGAAGTAATAAAGATACCGTAACTATAAAACAAGCCTTATCACATTATGGGCGCTTAAGACCTTGGATTCCGTTTTATGTGGAGACGCTAGATTCTATAACCAAAAAGCCTATAAAAGGTATTTATGCTAAAAAATATTCAGCAAAATATAAATATAAAGTAACCGAAAAAATGTATATGCGTAATGATTGGTATGATACCATTTTGAAGCGTATAGCAGAAGCACCACAACGTATTCATTGGAAGTATAAATATAGCGGTTTTCCATTTTATTTATTTAAAGATTATATAGAAAAACAGTATAAAAAACCGTTAGATAAGCTCGATAATGACTTGTTTTATGCTAAAATTGGTGCAAAAACGATGGGATATAATCCATTATATCGCTTTAATAAAAAAAGAATAGCACCAACTGAGAAAGATAATTATTTTAGAAATCAACTTTTGCAAGGAGAAGTTCATGATATGGGAGCAGCCATGTTTGGTGGAGTAGGCGGTAATGCAGGGCTTTTTGCTAATGCAGAAGATGTAGCCAAAATGATGCAAATGTACTTGCAAAAAGGCTATTATGGAGGAGAACGCTTTTTTACGGCTAAAACATTTGACACCTTTAATAAGCGGTATTTTGAGAAAGATTCTGTTCGTAGAGGACTTGGTTTTGATAAGCCACAGCTTAATCCTGATATTACAGCTACTTGTGGTTGCGTTTCGGATTTAAGTTTTGGACATAGTGGTTTTACAGGTACTTTTGCTTGGGCAGATCCTGAAACTAACTTAGTTTATGTTTTCTTGTCTAATAGAGTTTATCCTAAAATGAGTAATAACAAATTAGGAAAAGAGAATATCCGTACAGAAGTCCAACAGATTATCCAAAATGCAATTCTACCTAAAAAAAATACAGAAAAAACTACTCAAAAGTAAGCTTAAACATTACAGCTCTAGTTGTCATATAATCAATGTTTGATGTCCACGGGCTATTAGGGTCAGCATCTGGAATCACTTCGTTTTTAAAATTAAAAATACCACGAATTGATGGTGTTACTTTAAAATTTCCTGTGTAAAATTCAACGCCAAAGGCAAGCTCATAATAATAGGCTTTTTTATAACTTCTAAATATCCCTTGGCTATTATCGTCAGGGTTTGTTTCATTTGAGTTTAAGTTATAAGCAAGTCCAGCTCCAGCAGCTAGAAAAGGGCGTATATTTAAATGTCTATTTGCGTTAAATTTTAGTAATAAGGGTATATTAATATAGGTAGATTGGACTTCTCGAGTGCGGTCTTGTTCCGTTATTAAATTTTTAAATGTTAGAATACGTTTACCAAAGGCTATATTGGGTTCAAGACGTAAACTTAAATTTTTATTAAAGTTGAAATTACCTAAAATTCCTACAGAAAACCCTCCTTGGCTTTTTACTTCTATATTCTCATAAGCTGTTTTAAAACTGGTTTTAAAATCATATTGCACGATTCCTAGCGTATAACCGTAAGAGAATTTTTGTCTATCAAACCATTCTAAATTTTCAAAATGATTAAAAAAACCGCGTTTTTGAGCGAAACTTAGTGTTGTGCTAATTATAAAAAGAAATAAAAGTATTGTTTTTTTTAATTTCATCAGTATTATTTTTTTGCTATATAAATAGTAGATGCTCCAAATGTCACAGGAATATCTTTTACCTCTTTAAACCCATTTTTTTCTAAAATATTGTTGAAGGCTTTACCATAAGGAAAAACTTTAGCAGATTCAGGCAAGTAGGTGTATGCTCTTTTGTCTTTAGAAAAAAGTGTACCAATAGTAGGGATAACATAATTGGAGTAAAAACGGAAAAGCTGTTTTACAGGAAATTTTGTAGGCTGAGAAGTCTCTAATACAGCAAATGTTCCTTTGGGTTTTAATACACGATGAATTTCTTGTAAGCCTTTATCTAAATCTTCAAAATTACGTACACCAAAACCTACAGTTATAGCGTCAAAGCTATTATCTTCAAAGGGTAAGTTCTCCGAATCTCCAAGAACCATTGCTATAAGATTGTCTAATTTTTTTGCTTTCACTTTTTTTATACCAACGTCAAGCATGCCTTTAGAAATATCTAATCCTATGATTTTCTCAGGGTTTAATTTCGCTAGTAAAATGGCAAAATCTCCAGTTCCTGTTGCTATATCTAATAGTTTTTTAGGATTGTCTTTGGCTAATATCTTTACTACTTTTTTTCGCCACGAAGTGTCTATACCAAAGGTTAATATACGGTTTAAAAAATCGTAGTTTGACGATACGTTGTCAAACATTTCGGTAACTTGTTCTTTTTTACCTTTACTATTATCTTTATATGGAGTTACTTTTTCACTCATTTTACGTAATTATTTAGTATTTGCAAAGGTAAAATTTATTTTATTAGCAAATAGTCTTTAATAGAAGAATACATTATTTTGCAGGAACACCATAAAGGTCAAAATCACCAGCTTCAGTAATCGTTATGTCTATAAACTTACCAATGTTTATATAATGTTCGCGTGCATCTACAAGTACTTCATTATCTACATCTGGAGAATCAAACTCTGTTCTTCCTATAAAATAATCACCTTCTTTTTTATCAAACAGACAGCGATATGTTTTGCCAACACGTTTTTGGTTAAGCTCAAAAGAAATCTGACTTTGCACTTCCATAAGTTCATTTAGCCTACGTTTTTTTACATCTTCAGGTACATTGTCTTCAAGTTTAAAAGCAGTTGTGTCTTCTTCATGTGAATAAGTGAATGCTCCCATTCGCTCAAAACGCATCTCTTGAACCCATTTTTTAAGTTCTTGAAACTGTGCTTCTGTTTCATTGGGATAACCTATTATAAGTGTAGTTCTGATATTCATATCAGGTACAAAATCTCTAAATTTATGAATTAACCTAGTCGTTTTTTCGTGTGAAGTACCACGTTTCATAGATTTTAAAATATCATCATTTATATGTTGTAGCGGTATATCTAAGTAGTTACAAACTTTAGGCTCGTCACGCATTACTTCCAATACATCCATAGGGAAACCTGTAGGAAAAGCATAGTGCAGACGTATCCACTCAATGCCATCTATTTTTACAAGTTCTTTTAATAAATCGGCTAAACGGCGTTTTTTGTAGATATCTAAACCGTAATAAGTGAGGTCTTGCGCTATAAGAATAAGCTCCTTAACACCTTTTTGGGCTAATTTTGTAGCTTCTGTAACCAAATTTTCTATAGGCTGAGATATATTTCCACCTCGCATAAGTGGTATTGCACAGAAGGAGCAAGGTCTATCACAACCCTCAGCAATTTTTAAATAAGCATAATGCGGCGGTGTAGTAGTAAGGCGCTCTCCTACAAGTTCGTGTTTATAATCAGCATCTAATGCTTGCAAAAGGTTTGTTAAATCATGTGTACCAAAATATTGATCTACATCAGGAATTTCTTTTTCTAAATCAGGTTTATAGCGTTCGCTAAGGCAACCAGTAACAAACACTTTATCTACAAGTCCTTCTTCTTTTTGCTTAGCGTATGATAGAATAGTATTTATAGATTCTTCTTTAGCATCTCCTATAAAACCACAAGTATTTATCACGATAATATTACCGTCTTCACTTTCATGAGATACATCTTTGTTGTTGGCTTTGAGTTGCCCCATAAGTACCTCAGAATCATATAGATTTTTAGAACATCCAAGGGTTACTACATTGATTTTGTTTTTTTTACTGCTTTTCGTACGCATATAAATTTCTAATTTGCTGCAAAACTACTAAAAGACTTCGTTATTTAGTTAGAAATACACATTTTTTTAATCAAAAAAGTAATTCGTTTAAAAATAATTGTCAGAAAGAAACATGAAATTATATTTTTTTTAGTATTTTTGCAGTCCAAAATAGGAGAGGAGAAATTTGACTGATTGCTACCTCATAAAAAAAAGCTAAAGCAGAATTCTAAATTATTTTACCATTCTCTTAGGCAGCCTATTTTTTTAATTAATAATTTTAAGAGAATAAAAATATGTCATATTTATTTACATCAGAATCCGTTTCTGAAGGACACCCAGACAAAGTAGCTGACCAAATTTCAGATGCATTATTAGATAATTTTTTAGCCTTTGATAAAGATGCCAAAGTAGCTTGTGAAACCTTAGTAACTACAGGACAAGTGATTCTTGCAGGAGAAGTAAAAACTACAACTTATGTAGATGTACAAAAGGTAGCAAGAGAAGTGATTAATAAAATAGGCTATACCAAAAGTGAGTACAAATTTTCAGGCGAATCCTGTGGTGTTTTATCAACCATTCATGAACAGTCACAGGATATCAATCAAGGTGTAGAAAGAGCAGCTGCAGAAAATCAAGGAGCAGGAGACCAAGGGATGATGTTTGGTTATGCCACTAAAGAAACTCCAAATTATATGCCCTTAGCATTAGATTTATCACATCGTATTTTAAAGGTATTAGCTGATTTTAGAAAAACAAAAAAAATACCCTATTTACGTCCCGACGCCAAAAGCCAAGTAACTATTGAATATTCGGATGATAATATACCACAGCGCATAGATACGATAGTAGTTTCTACACAACATGATGATTTTGATAAAGACGATGTAATGCTAGCGAAAATAGCCAAAGACGTTAAAGAACTCGTTATTCCAGCAGTACTTAATGACTTACCTAAAGCAGTACAAGCCTTATTTAATGCTGATGTAACTTATCATATAAACCCAACAGGAAAATTTGTTATTGGAGGGCCTCACGGCGACACAGGACTTACAGGTCGTAAGATTATAGTAGATACTTATGGCGGAAAAGGCGCTCACGGAGGTGGTGCTTTCTCAGGTAAAGATCCTAGCAAGGTAGATCGTTCTGCGGCTTATGCAGCACGTCATATTGCCAAAAACCTAGTGGCAGCAGGAGTAGCTGATGAGATTTTGGTACAAGTGTCTTACGCTATTGGTGTGGCAGAACCAACTTCTATTTATATAGATACTTATGGCACAACTAAAGTTAGTTTTTCTGATGGTGAAATAGCCCAAAAAGTAGCTAAACTCTTTGATATGAAACCAGCAGCGATAGAAAAACGCCTTAAATTGCGTAACCCTATTTATAGTGAAACAGCGGCTTATGGTCATATGGGAAGAGAACCAAAAACAATTAATAAGTCTTTTTCTCGCTTTGATTATTCGCTTAAAAAAGAAATTACAGAAAGCTTTGAAGTAGAATTATTCACTTGGGAAAAACTCGATTATGTGGAGAAAATAAAAGCGGCTTTTTCTTGTTAATAAATTTTTGATATTAGTATAAAATTGAACTTTTATCTTTAGTGAATTATACTATCTTTGAAAAATAATAAATTTAGCATTAATTAATACCAAAAATAAGACTATGCACGTTGCAATCGCAGGAAATATTGGCGCAGGAAAAACTACATTAACCAAGATGCTCGCTAAGCATTATGGCTGGGAACCTCATTATGAATCTGTAGATGAAAACCCGTATTTAGATGATTTTTATGATGCTATGGAGCGTTGGTCTTTTAACCTGCAAGTGTATTTTTTAAACAGTCGCTTCCGTCAAATATTAGAGATAAGAGAAGGAGGAAAAAGCATTATTCAAGATAGAACTATCTATGAAGATGCTAATATTTTTGCCCCAAACCTTCATGCTATGGGCTTGATGTCTAATCGTGATTTTGACAACTACAAATCACTTTTTGAACTTATGGAACGTCTTGTTACACCACCTGATTTATTAATCTATTTGCGTGGCTCTATTCCTACTTTGGTAGATCATATCCATAGTAGAGGACGGGATTATGAGAACTCAATAAGTATTGATTATTTAAGCCGATTAAATGAACGCTATGAAGCTTGGATCTCTAAATATAATAAAGGAAAATTACTAATTATAGATATTGATAAACTAAACATTATTGATAATCCAGAAGATTTAGGTTATATTATTAACCAAATTGATGGTCAAATTAACGGTTTATTCTAAAACTCATTAGTTGTTGTAATATTTTTATTGTAAATTTGATTTTTATCAAAAATACATAAAACAATGCAAATACAAGATTATATTACAGCTAATAAAGAACGCTTTTTAAACGAATTAGTAGCGCTTTTAAAAATTCCATCTATAAGTGCAGATGCTAATTATAATGATGCTATTCAAGAAGCTGCGCTAACGGTAAAAAAACGATTAGAAGAAGCAGGATGTAATAATGTAGCATTATGCGAAACTCCCGGGAACCCAATAGTTTATGGTGATGTTATTATAGATGAAAAACTACCAACTATATTAGTATATGGACACTACGATGTGCAGCCAGCAGACCCCATAGATTTATGGGATTCACCTGCTTTTGAACCCATAATCAAAAAAACAGCAAAACACCCAGAAGGTGCTATATTTGCTCGTGGATCTAGTGATGATAAAGGGCAAATGTATATGCACGTCAAAGCATTAGAGTTCATGACTAAAAATAACAAACTCCCTTGTAACGTAAAGTTTATGATAGAAGGAGAGGAAGAAATAGGTTCGCCAAGTTTAGAATGGTTTGTAAAGCGAAATCAAGAAAAGTTGGCTAACGATATTATTTTAATATCAGATACTGGAATGATTTCTAATGAGCAACCATCAATTACTACAGGACTTCGTGGTTTGAGTTATGTAGAAGTAGAAGTTACAGGACCTAATAGAGATTTACATTCTGGTATTTATGGTGGAGCAGTAGCTAATCCTATTAATATATTAGCAAAGATGATTGCATCATTACATGATGAGAATAACCATATCACTATTCCAGATTTTTATAAAAACGTATTAGAATTAAGCAATGAAGAACGTGCTGCTATGGCAGAAGCGCCATTTTCACGCGATGCTTATGAAAAAGCACTTGATATTGATACGGTTTATGGAGAGAAAGGCTATACTACTAATGAACGTAATGCCATACGCCCAACTTTAGATGTAAATGGTATTTGGGGAGGTTATACAGGAGAAGGTGCAAAAACGGTTATACCTTCCAAGGCTTATGCAAAAATATCGATGCGCTTAGTGCCTAACCAAACTCCAGATGAAATCACCAAGCTGTTTATAAAGCATTTTGAAGCAATAGCACCAAAAGGGACTCGTGTAAAAATAACGCCTCATCACGGCGGTTTTCCTTATGTAACACCTATAACAGGCATTGGCTATAAAGCTGCAGAAAAAGCCTATGCAAAAACATTTGGCAAAAAGCCAATACCACAGCGCTCTGGAGGAAGTATTCCTATTGTTGCACTTTTTGAAAACGAATTGAAAAGCAAATCTATATTGATGGGTTTTGGGCTTAATAGTGATGCTATCCACTCTCCAAATGAACATTTTGGTTTGTTTAATTATTTTAAAGGTATAGAAACTATCCCATATTTTTATGAATATTATACCGAATTAATGCAAAGGTAATTCATGAAAAAAGTTTATTTTTTACTAAAATTAGCTTTAGCACTTTTAATTACAGTTCTGGTGCTTAATTTTATTATTGTAAAAAATACGAGTAAACTTACTTTTTCTAATGTAAATGATGTACCCAAAAACAAAGTGGGACTGCTGCTTGGAACGGTTAAATACCTTAAAAATGGAAATCTTAATTTATACTACAAATACCGTGTTGATGCTGCTGTAAAATTATACAAATCAGGTAAAATTAGTTTTATTCTAGTTAGTGGCGATAATAATAATACCGAATATGACGAACCTTCAACTTTTAAAGAAGACCTTATAAAACAAGGTATTCCTAAAGATAAAATATACTTAGATTACGCAGGGTTTCGTACTTTAGATTCTGTGATTCGTGCTAAAGAAATATTTGGACAAACAGCATTTACTATTATATCTCAAAAATTTCATAA
>CAYPAK010000042.1:0-11504 GCA_964408665.1 uncultured Flavobacteriaceae bacterium
TAAGAAACAAAACACAACACTAATCCACATTTCTACTGATTTTGTTTTTGATGGCGCAAAAAACACATCATATTCCGAAGAAGATATACCAAATCCTATTAATTATTACGGAGAAACTAAATATTTAGGCGAGCAACTTGTACAAAAAAGCGTAGAAAACTATTATATAGTGCGTACATCTTGGCTTTATGGATCAAAAGGGAATAACTTTGTAAAAACCATGTTACGTTTAAGTGAAACAAGCGAAGAACTAAAAATAGTAAATAATCAATTTGGATCACCAACCTATGCTAAAGACTTAGCATTATTTGTGTTATCTTTAATTAAAACAAAAAACAGTTTTGGTATTTATCATTTTAGTAATAGTGGCGCTACTAATTGGGCTGCATTTGCAGAAAAAATCATATATTTGACTAAGAAAAACACAAAAATAAAAGGGATTCCCGATGTGGAATACCCAACAAAAGCAAAAAGGCCTCGTTTTTCGGTAATGAATTTAGATAAAGCAAAAAACACTTCTTTAGTAATTAGAAATTGGGAAGAAGCATTAAAAGAATATATAGCAAAAGGACTATGAAAAAAGTAGCATTAATAACAGGAGTAACAGGGCAAGACGGTGCTTATTTAAGTGAATTTTTACTTGAAAAAGGCTATGAAGTTCACGGTATTAAAAGAAGGTCATCTTTATTTAATACCAACAGAATAGATCATTTATATGAAGATCCTCATCAAGAGAATAGAAACTTTATACTTCATTATGGAGATTTAACAGATAGCTCTAATTTAATTAGAATTATAAAAAAAGTACAACCAGATGAAATCTATAACTTAGGTGCAATGAGCCATGTGCAGGTTTCGTTTGAAATGCCAGAATACACAGCAGATACAGACGCATTAGGAACACTTAGAATATTAGAAGCTGTACGAATTCTTGGTTTAGAAAATAAAACAAGAATATATCAAGCATCTACCTCAGAATTATATGGTAAAGTTCAAGAAATACCACAATCTGAAACCACTCCTTTTTATCCTAGAAGTCCTTATGCTGTTGCTAAACTTTATGCATATTGGATTACCGTAAACTACAGAGAAGCCTATAATATGTTTGCTTGTAATGGTATTTTGTTTAATCACGAATCACCATTAAGAGGAGAAACATTTGTAACCAGAAAAATTACACGTGCTGTAGCCAAAATAGTGCTTGGCTTACAAGATAAAGTTTACCTAGGCAATCTTTCGGCTAAAAGAGATTGGGGTCACGCTAAAGATTATGTGCGTATGATGTGGATGATACTACAAGCTGAAGAACCCGAAGATTGGGTTTTTGCAACAGGAGTAACTACATCTGTTAGGGATTTTGTACGTAAATCCTTTGCTGTTTTAGGAATTAATATAATTTTTAAAGGAGAAGGAATTAATGAGGTTGGTATTGTAGCATCTTGTAAAAATCCAGAATTTCAATTAGCAAAAGGAACAGAAGTTGTAGGAATTAATGAGCGTTATTTTAGACCTACAGAAGTAGATTTACTCATAGGAGATAATACTAAGGCAACCGAGAAACTTGGCTGGAAACCACAATATACGCTTGACGAATTGATTTCAGAAATGGTATTGTCTGACTTTGATCAAATGAAAAAAGAGCAATTATTAAAAGAAAACGGTTATAAAATTTTAAATTCTTTTGAATAATTATGAATTTAGATGCAAAAATATATATCGCAGGCCACCGAGGACTTGTAGGAAGTGCTATTTTAAAAAACTTAAAAGCAAAAGGCTTTCATAATTTTATAGTAAGAAGACATAAAGAATTAGACCTTACAGACACTAAAGCAGTAGCCACTTTTTTTAAAGAAGAAAAACCAGATTATGTTTTTCTAGCTGCTGCAAAAGTAGGTGGAATTGTAGCAAACAACACATACAGAGCAGCTTTTATTTATGAAAACTTGATGATTCAAAATAATATTATTCATCAAAGTTATGTAAATGGTGTTAAAAAACTATTGTTTTTAGGAAGTACTTGTATTTACCCTAAAAACTGTCCACAACCTATGAAGGAAGAATATCTTTTAACCGATGTTTTAGAATATACTAATGAGCCTTATGCCATTGCCAAAATAGCAGGTATAAAAATGTGCGAAAGTTATAATTTACAATACAACACCAATTTTATAGCGGTAATGCCTACCAACCTTTATGGGCCAAATGACAATTTTGACCTAGAAAAATCACATGTTTTGCCAGCACTTTTGCGTAAAATACATTTAGGAAAAGCATTAGAAAATAATGATTGGGAAACAATCCGTAAAGATTTAGAGAAGCTACCTATAGAACAGGTTAATGGGAAATCATCAAAAGAAGAAATAATTGCTATATTTAATAAATATGGTATTACTATAAAAAACAATCAAGTTGCTATAGAAATTTGGGGAAGTGGCAAGCCGATGCGCGAGTTTTTATGGTCAGAAGACATGGCCGATGCTTGTGTGTTTTTGATGGAAAAAATTGATTTTACAGATGTAAAAAACCAATTACAAGGTCTAAACACAAGTTGTGATACAATAGCGCATAAAGCCATAGAAATAAGAAATACGCATATTAATATTGGTACAGGAAAAGAGATAAGTATTAAAGAATTAGCAGAAACTATAAAAAACAAAATTGGTTTTCAAGGAATATTGTTTTTTAACACTGAAAAACCCGATGGAACTTTAAGAAAACTTACCGACCCCTCAAAACTACACCAATTAGGATGGAAACACACCATTGAGTTAGAACAAGGTATTAAAAAAATGTATAATTGGTATACCAATGGATAAAAACAAAGTTTTTTATAAAAATCTATCAGCAGGCATACTTTGGAAATTTTTAAGTATGCTTTGTGTTTATTTAACTATTCCTTTTTTATTAGACTATTTAGGAGAAAAAAATTATGGTATTTGGATTACTATTTTTACCATTATAAACACAGCATATTTTATGGATTTAGGTATTGCTTTAGGTTTGAAAAATGAAGTAACAAAAGCAATTAATAATAAAAACTTTACATTAGCTAAAACGTATATTTCTACAGCATATTTTACCATATTACTCATAAGTTTTGCGGTAATGCTATTTGTGGTACTTTTAGTACTTCGTTTTAACATGCAAGCTGTATTTAATATTGATTTTGATGAAAAAACACTCAAAACAGTACTCATAATAAGTGCCGTTTTAGTATTAATAAGCGTTGTTTTAAACATTTATAAAAGTATATTTATATCATTTCAAAAGTCTGCTCAAGTAGAATTGGCTATGTTTTTATATCAACTATTGGTTTTTATTCAAATACTAGTACTTCCTTTTTTTATAAAAAAATCACTCATAGCAGTTAGTATAATCTACGGTTTTAGTAACATTACTATTGCTATAATATTTACAAGTCTGTTTTTTTATAAAAACAACATCATACAACCAAGTATTAAAGCTTTTTCATATCAAAAAGTGCAACGGATTATGGGAAGTGGAGCGCAATTTTTTATTATTCAGATATCGCTAATTATAATTCTTTCTACAGATAATTATTTGATAACACGTTTTATAAGCCCCGAAGAAACCACAACGTATAGTTTGATTAATAAACTATTTCAAACATTCCTAATAGCAAGCACACTTATCTTTGCACCGCTTTGGGCTTTATATACCACGGCATATCAGCGGAAAGATTATATGTGGATAAAAAAGATGTTTAAAAAACTCAATTATTTATTTATTATCTTGATAATTACTTTAGTGGCTTTTTATTTTTTATTACCTTGGGTTCTTAAACTTTGGTTGCATAGAACGATAACTTATTCACCATCACTAGTTATATTTACTATTGTTTTTGTGTTAATTCGTGTGTATGGAGATATTTATATGACCTTTTTAAATGGAATAGGAAAAATAAAACTTCAAATGTGGTTATATCTTTTTGGAGCGGTTATCAATATACCATTGTCTATATATTTTATAAAAATTTTAAAAATGGGAAGTAGTGGTGTAATTTTGGCTACATGTATCAGTTTGCTAGCTCTTACTCTTGCAATGCCTATACAATCATATAAAGAACTACATGAAAAATAAACTCAAAATAGTATATATAAGTATTGAAGACTCTAATGATTTAAAATCTTGGTCAGGATCAACACATGCTATAAAAAAAGCGCTTATAGACACTGGCAGGGCTGAAGTTTTTGTGATAGATAAGCTAAAAATTAAAAAAACACCCTTTTTGTTTTTTCAAAAAATCAAAAGCAAACTAACCCAAAAATATTTTGATTATAATAGAGATAAGGTTGTCTTGAAACATTTTGCAAAAGAAATAAAAAGCAAACTTCCAGAAGATTATGATTTTATACTAGCTTCTAGCTCTTTACCTATAACTTATCTTGACGTTGATAAGCCTATTTATTTTTATACAGACGCAACATTTCATAGCATGTTAGACTATTATTTCATGACCAATAATTGGAATAAAAAATCAATTCAAGATGGTAATTATCATGAAAAAAGCGCTATAAAAAATGCTGCAGGTATTTTTTATGCTTCCCATTGGGCAAAAAACGATGCCGTTTCCTTTTATAATGCAGATCCAAAAAAAATAGAAGTAGTATTGTTTGGAGCTAATAATGCTTTAAAAAAAGATTTAAATGCGGTAAAATCAATGATAACTAAACGACTAGAAGAACCATTAATCCATTTTTTGTTTGTTGGAGTAGATTGGGAACGAAAAGGAGGAAATACCGTAATAGAAACCTTAAAGCTTTTAGAAAAAGAAGGTATAAATGTACAATTAGACCTTGTAGGAATACCCAAAATACCAATAGATAATATACCTAATTTTGTAGTAAACCATGGTTTTCTTAATCAGAATAAAACAAAGGATAAAGAAATACTAGAAAACCTATATTTAGCTGCTCACTTTCTTTTTGTTCCATCAAGACAAGAATGTTTAGGAGTTGTCTTTGCAGAAGCAAGCGCATTAGGAATACCTGCAATTACAACAAACACAGGAGGAATACCAAGTATTGTAAAAAATAATAGCACAGGATATACATTAGATCCTGATGCTACACCAGAAACCTATAAAAACATACTATTAGAACTTTTAAAAAATAAGGATAAATACAAAGAAATAGCATTAAATGCTTACCAACATTATACAGAAAAATCTAATTGGTACGTTATAGGTAATAAAATAATAGATATCTTTGAAAAAAAGTAATATGAGCAAACCATTACTAAGTATAATAACAGCAACTTATAATAGTGAAAAAACACTAGAAAGAACATTAAAATCTGTTTTAAATCAAAATTTTACAGCTTTTGAATATATTATAGTTGATGGCGCATCAAAAGACAATACACTTGCTATCATAAAACAGTATGAACTACTTTTCAAAGAAAAAAACATTACCTACAAATGGATTAGTGAACCAGATACAGGCATATATAACGCTTGGAATAAAGGAGTGAAACTAGTAGAAGGTGCTTGGGTTTCCTTTTTAGGATCTGATGATATATATTTAGATAATGCCTTAAAAAAATTTGCACAAGCAGCTAAAGAAAATCCGAAAGTAGATTTTATACATGCTAAGGTAAAACTGGTTGATGGTGATAAGGTAGTCTATAAAATAACTCAAAAGTGGACTTGGAAAAAATTTAAAAAAGAAATGAAAATAGCTCATGTTGGCGCTTTTCATAATGCTAACTTTTTTAATAAATATGGCGTTTATGATGAGTCTTTTAAAATAACAGGAGATTATGAGTTGCTACTTCGTGCTAAAGAAAAATTAAAAACAATATATATTCCTGAATACACCGCATATATGGAAGTGGGCGGAGTTAGTAATGATATGGTGTTTGAATCGTTTAAAGAGGCTAGAAATGCAAAAATTACAAATAAAGCAGTAAGTAAAACAAAAGCTTTTTTAGACTTTTATTTCATAATTACTAAATATTCATTATCTCAATTAATAAAAAAATAATGATTAAGAAAATTTATCAAAAACTTTTAAAAAAAAAGGGAAAAACATATCAAATAGACATTAGAATACCTAGCAAATTATTAGTATATTCTTTATATAAACGCCTTATAATGCTTTCTAGAGGTTTACTTTTTTTACAGAAAAAAGTGTTTCTAGGTAAAAATTGTCGCGTTTTAAATAAAAAAAATATTATTTTTGGTAAAAATGTTACACTTGGTGAACATACAATAATAGATGCTTATGCTTCACAGAAGCTCATTTTTGGTGATAATGTAAATATTGGAGGGTATTCCTCAGTCTCCTCAACAAGTCACATGTCTAAATATGGAAAAGGCTTAATTATAGGAAATAATAGTGGTATAGGAAGGTTTACAGAGTTTGGTGCTGCAGGAGGAATAGTAATAGGTAATGATGTAATAATGGGTTCTTATATAAGTTTTCATTCAGAAAATCATAATTTTTTAGATGTAAAAAAACTTATAAGAGAACAAGGAGTAACTTCAGTAGGGATAATACTTGGTGATAACATTTGGGTTGGTGCAAAAGTAACTTTTTTAGATGGATGTAAAATAGGAAATAACTGTGTTATTGCTGCAGGAGCTGTAGTAAAAGGTGTTTTTCCTAACAATGTTGTAATAGGAGGTGTTCCTGCTAGAATACTTAAAGAAATTTATTAAAATGAAAACAATTTTATTTATACATCAATCAGCAGATTTATATGGCTCTGATAAGACCTTACTCTATTTGGTAGATAAAATACGCCCCGATTATAAAGCCATTGTTGTTGTTCCTTGTGAAGGTGAATTAACCACTATTCTTCGTGAAAAAAAGATCCAGGTTATTATAAATCCTGTAATAAAAATATCAAGAGGATTATTTAACCCAAAAGGCTTATTAACACTTCCTTTCATTATAAATAAAGCAGTTAAACAACTGAAAAAGCAGTTAAAAAATGAAAAAATAGCCATTATTCATTCCAATACATTAGCTGTTTTATTAGGTGGCTTTTATAGTAAAAAACATAAAATAAAGCATATTTGGCATGTTCATGAAATTATAAAAAAACCAAAAATAGTAGCCAAAGCTTTTCCTATTATAGTAAACTATTTTTCTGACATCGTAGTTTTTAACTCTAAAGCTTCTTATGAGCACCTTACCAAAGGTAAAAAGCAGTTAAAAGCAAAAAGTCAAATTATTTTAAACGGAATAGATAGAAACACCACTTACACAAATATAGAAACAATAACTAAAATTAGAAAATCATTCTTTAGCGATAGTACTAAAGAAACGATTATACTTGGGTTAGTAGGAAGAATAAGTAAACACAAAGGGCAGCAATTATTATTAAATGCTTTTGAAGAATTATCTAAAGAACATCCTTCTATTAAACTTGTTTTTATAGGAGCTACTATTGAGTCTCAAAAATACTTATTAGTTGATTTAAAAAATGCCATAAAACATAAAAATTTAATAGAAAAAGTAAGTATTGTTCCTTTTCAAAAAAACATTTGGCAATATTATGACAGTTTAGACATAGTAATTGTACCTACTACAGATCCAGAACCTTTTGGTTTAGTTGCTTTAGAAGGTATGTTGGCTCAAAAACCTGTTATTGCAGCAAATCATGGAGGTTTAAAAGAAATTATCACACACAATGAAACGGGCTTATTATTTGAACCAAATAACGAAAAAGATTTAGCAATAAAAATTGAAAGTATTTTAGCTAATACCGAAAAATATAAAAGCATTGCACAAGCAGGAGAAAAACATGCAAAAACAGCCTTTTCTTTAAGGAATTATATTGAAGCATTTAAAAAACTATACCATGAGGTTAAGTAAAAAAAACATAGCAATTTTAGTTTTTGTAATAACAATACTCCTTTTAAAAGTTATAAAATCTTTTGAAATACGTATGGTTTTTATAAGTACAATGCTTTTTGTTAGCTTTTTTTTAAGCCAAAGAAAAGTATCAAAAAAAGTATTAGATTTGCTAGTTTTACTTTTAATAATATTGCTTTTAGGTGTAATTAGAACCTTGTTTTTTGAGCCTAAAATTTACGATTTTATAAAAGATGTTTTGTATTTTGCTAAACCTGTTTTGTTAATTTTATTAGGTTATTTTATATCTAAAAGTATAAATAATTGGAAATTTGTTTTAAAAATGTTTATTTATTTAAGTGTTTTTATGGCATTTTTCCATCTTATTCACACCGTATTATATACTGATTTTAATAATGCTAACGTTTCCTACATACGTAGCATAAACGGCTTAGGAAATATTATAGAAGTTTTTGCTTTAGCAGTATTATTAGCCAGTTTTAAACATCAAGAAATAGTATGCTTTTCTAAGAAAGAAACTGTTTTTTATATTGTTATTCTCTTTAGTTCCTTTGTTTTATATTTCTCTAGAACAATGTTTGTAGCATTGTTTTTAGTTGTTCTAGCTTCATACGGATATGCTAAACTTAATAGAAAAGGAATTAAATACATAAGCGTAGGAATATTAGCTATATTACTGTTTTATACTTATTTATTTAGTGCAAATATACCCAGAGATAGTGTTGGTTTTCAATCCTTTTTATACAAAATAAAAATAGCACCAGAAGAAATTTTTAGTCCAAAATTAGATTTGAAAAACAAGGCTGCTTTGTGGGACCATTGGAGAGCTTACGAAGCATATTCTGCCATACAAGGATTAGAAGGAAAAACCAATAATCTTCTTTTTGGCAAAGGATTTGGAGCGCTGGTAGATTTAAAGTTTGTTTCTCCCTTAGGAGAACACGGTATGAGGTATATTCCTATTTTGCATAATGGTTATATGTTTATAATATATAAAGTAGGTGTTTTTGGTTTGTTGTTTTATTTGCTTTTTCTGTTTTATATTTATGCACAATCATATAGCAAAAAGAATACTGCCGAGAATAAAATCATTCGTGATATTATAGCGGGAATAGGTTTATATTTATTATTTTCGTCACTTATAATTACAGGGCTGTATAACGTAGAAGAAATAACACCGTTGGTTTTAGGCGTTTTTTTATACCTAAAGATGGCAACGAATAAAGAAATAATCAACTAGTGAAAATAGGAATTTTAGGAACACGAGGCATACCAAACCACCATGGTGGTTTTGAGCAATTTGCAGAAAATTTTGCAGTATTTGCTCAAAAAGAAGGACATCAAGTTGTTGTTTATAACTCAAGCAACCATCCGTACCAAAAAAAAGAATATAAAAATGTACAGCTTATTCACTGTTATGACCCAGAATCAAAAATAGGTACAGCAGGACAGTTTGTTTACGACTTAAATTGTATTTTAAATAGCCGAAAACAACATTTTGATATTATTTTGGAGCTAGGATACACAAGTAGCGCTCCTTGGTTTAAATTACACTCAAAAACCGCGATAGTGATAACTAATATGGATGGGCTAGAATGGAAGCGTTCCAAATACTCCTCTAAGGTTCAGAAATTTTTACTTAAAGCTGAAAAATGGGCAGTAAATAATAGTGATTATCTTATTTCAGATTCTGTTGGAATACAAAAATATTTAAAAGATAAATATAATAAAAAATCAACTTTTATAGCTTATGGTTCCTATATTTTTGATAGACCAAACCAAGCTATTTTAGAAGAGTATAAAATAAACCCATACGAATATAATATGCTTATTGCGCGTATGGAGCCAGAAAATAATATAGAAACCATATTAGATGGTGTTGCTAAAAGCAAAATAAAAACCACCTTTTTGGTAGTGGGCAAAAACACCGTAAATGAATTTGGAAAACGCCTAACTGAAAAATATAAACCACACAAACATATACACTTTGTAGGTGGTATTTATAACCAAAACCATTTGGATAATTTACGCTATTATTCTAACCTATATTTTCATGGGCATTCTGTAGGAGGAACAAATCCATCTTTGTTAGAGGCAATGGCTTCTTCAGCTTTTATTATAGCAAATGATAATCCGTTTAATAAAGCAATATTAGAAAAAGATGCTTTGTATTTTAGTACGGTAGAAGATGTTCAAAACAGCATTGAAAAACATACTAAAAAAGAATATTTAAACTTGATTAAAAATAATTTATTAAAAATAAAAACAAAATATAGTTGGGAAATTATTAATAAACAATACCTTGATTTTTTTGAAAAAGTAATACGGAAATAATTTATTTTAATGAAAAGTAAAAGTTATTTCATTCCATTAATAAGTCTATTATTAGCTAGCTTACCATTACCGCTAATAGTAAGCACGCTGGTGCTTACTGTTCTAATTGCTTATACCATTTATTATGCGATAGTAAACCATAGTAAACCAGTTTTACAGAAAGAACAGTATGTATTTATAGCGTTTTATGCTTTAAGTGCCATTTCTTATTTTTGGTCTATAAACAAGCCGTTATCGCTTATAGGTGTGGAACGCAAAGTCGCTTTTGTTTTAATTCCTTTACTTTTTACAGTTATACCTCCATTTAAACAACAAGAAAGGAATCAGATTTTTTATAATTTTACTATAGCAATGACTGCCTATGCGCTATTTTTTATTTTATCAGGAAGTCTTTTTTATTTTCAAACAGGAAGCTTAGAAAATCTGACACATCATAAACTTGTAAGCCCTTTGAACTTAAATAGAATATATGTTTCTTTGTTTACAAGTGTAGCTTTATTGTATCAAATTATTAAAACAAAAAGAAGCAAACAAAAAACAAGTATGCTAGTCATATTAAGTGTTTTTCTAATACTATTATCTTCTAAAACTATTATAATAACAACACTTTTACTTGTTTTGTTTTATATTTTAAAGAAAAATTTAAGTTTTAATAAAAAAGCACTTTTTTTACCATTATTTATTTTAACTATATTGCTTGTCTCAAATAAAGTTAACCCGCGTTTTTTTTCGGAATTAATACCAAGTAAATATAAAGAGATTATACATGCTACCGATTTTAAAAAAAATTATTATTTTAATGGAGCGGAGCTTAGAATCTTTTATACGCGTTTTTTGGCAGAATATATACGAGAAAAACCAAGCTTACTACTTAGTGGTTTTGGGCTTAATGCTAGCCAAGAAATGATCGCTAAAAAATGTGTAAACTATCGTGTTCCTGATGGCTATGGCACAACGTATAATTTTCATAACCAGTTTAACCAAACATTAGCAGAAACAGGGGTAATTACAGTATTACTAATTTTATATTTGTTTTTTATAGCACTAAAAAGAAGTTGGAAAAATACTGATTTTTTTGGTTTTGTAGCTATCTTTATACTATTTATGCTAATGAATACAGAGTCTATATTTAATAGGCAACGCGGAATGTATTTCTTCTTAATTGTTTATTTTTTGATTTTCGCTACAAAAACAAACGAATTACAGTCAAATAAATAAGAAAAACGTTTTGTTTTACAAGTAAAAGTCAAGAATTAAACCCACCCGTCAGCTATTTTTAAATTTTTAATGCAAACTTCTAAATTTTTTAGTAACTTTGCATTTCCA
>CAYPAK010000043.1:0-3596 GCA_964408665.1 uncultured Flavobacteriaceae bacterium
ACGGCTTCTTTAATAGTATTTTTTACTTTTAAAGCCGTTTCTTTTCCGTCTAGTAATATCATGATGTTTTATTTAGCGCATTCCTTTCATGGCTTGCATCATTTTTTTAGCACCGCCACCTTGCATCATTTTCATCATTTTACTCATTTGAGTAAACTGTTTCATTAATTGGTTTACTTCGGTAACCGAAGTTCCTGAACCTTTTGCAATACGTTTTTTTCTACTTGCATTTATTAACTGAGGTTTTGCGCGTTCATCAGGGGTCATAGAATGTATTATTGCTTCTATACCTTTGAATGCATCATCTTCTATCTCTACATCTTTCATAGCCTTGCTAGCACCAGGAATCATACCTACAAGGTCTTTCATATTCCCCATTTTTTTGATTTGCTGTATTTGCTTTAAGAAATCATCAAATCCAAATTGATTTTTAGCAATTTTCTTTTGGATACGTCTTGCTTCTTCTTCATCAAACTGCTCTTGTGCACGTTCTACCAAAGAAACAACATCTCCCATTCCCAAGATACGATCTGCCATACGATCTGGATGGAAAACGTCTATCGCTTCCATTTTCTCTCCAGTACCGATAAATTTTATAGGCTTATTAACTACCGTTTTGATAGACAAAGCTGCTCCACCACGTGTATCACCGTCTAATTTGGTAAGTACTACTCCTTCAAAATTAAGAATATCATTAAAGGCTTTGGCAGTATTTACCGCATCTTGCCCTGTCATAGCATCTACTACAAACAAGGTTTCTTGTGGTTGTACCGTCTTATGAATGCTAGCTATTTCGTCCATCATTTCTTGATCTACAGCTAAGCGACCTGCAGTATCTAGAATAACAACATTAAACCCATTTGCTTTTGCATGCTTTATAGCATTTTCGGCAATAGCAACAGGGTTTTTGTTTTCACGTTCTGAATATACCTCTATTCCTATTTGTTCTCCTACAACGTGCAACTGATCTATTGCCGCTGGACGATACACGTCACAGGCTACTAATAAAGGTTTCTTTGTTTTTTTTGTTTTTAAATAATTGGCCAATTTACCCGAAAAAGTAGTTTTACCAGAACCTTGTAATCCTGACATTAAGATAATAGTAGGACTTCCTCCTAAATTTATCCCAACAGTCTCGCCACCCATTAAATCGGTTAACTCATCTTTTACTATTTTTACTAATAATTGACTAGGTTGTAATGATGTTAATACATTTTGTCCTAATGCTTTTTCTTTTACGCGTTTGGTAAATTCTTTAGCTATTTTAAAGTTTACATCGGCATCTAACAAAGCTCTACGAACTTCTTTAAGTGTTTCTGCTACGTTTACTTCGGTTATTTTACCATGTCCTTTTAAGACATGTAGGGCTTTATCTAGTTTTTCGCTTAAATTATTAAACATCTTCTTTTACATTTTTATTTGATTACAAAGATATTAAAAAATCAGTCCTTATAAAAATAGAATTTAAATAATACGACTAGATAAATTAAATCTAAAAAAAAGCCTTCAAATCTAGAATTTGAAGGCTTTAAATCTCTATTATGAAAAAATTATTTTTCTTTATTAAATTTATTCTTGTACGTATCATACATTATAGGAGTTGCTATAAATAATGATGAATATGTTCCTACTACCACACCTACTAATAAGGCAAATATAAATCCTTTGATAGAATCTCCTCCAAAGAAGAATATTGCTAATAATACTAGTAATGTAGTTATAGATGTGTTTAATGTTCTACTTAACGTACTACTTAATGATTCGTTTACTAAATCATATAGTTTTTTTCCTTTCATCAAGCCTAAGTTTTCACGTAAACGGTCAAAGATAACCACGGTATCATTTAGTGAGTAACCAATTACCGTTAATGCTGCTGCAATAAATGCTTCGTTTACCTCCATATTAAATGATACATATTTCCAAAGGATAGAAAACAATCCTAGTACTATCAATACATCATGGAAAACGGCTATAACCGCACCTAAACTAAATTGCCATTTTCTAAATCGTAATAAAATATAAAGGAATACTACAAATAACGAACCTAAAACTGCCCATAATGAATTTTTCTGTAAATCATCTGCAATAGTTGGTCCTACTTTAGTAGCTTCCATTATACCAATGGTTTTAGCATCATCATTATTTACAAATTCTTTTTTTGTAAAACCGTCTGGTAAGAATTTTTGTAAACCTTTAAACAACAAGCCTTCTACTTCTGCATCTACATTAGTATCTGTAGAAGCAATTTTATATTTAGTAGTTATTTTAAGACGATTTGCTCTTCCTGATGTTTTTACCTCTGGTGGTAATTTTACACCATCAATTACAAATACATTATCTAAAGCTGTACGCACCTCTTCTGGGTTTATAGCATCTTTAAAATGTACAGTATAAGTTCTACCTCCTGTAAAATCAACCCCTTTATTAAGACCAACAGTCATTAAAGAATAAATACCTACAGCAATAATTGCTCCTGATATTGCATAAAATATTTTGCGTTTTCCTAAGAAATCAAAATGCACATCTTTAAACCAGTTTTTAGTGAAATTAGTAGCAAAATCTAATTTATTACCTTTACCAATATACCAATCTATAAATAATCTTGTAATAAATATAGCTGCAAATAATGATGTTGCAATACCTATTAATAAGGTAGTAGCAAAACCTTTTACTGGTCCTGAACCAAAGAATAACAATATTATACCTGTAAGTCCTGTAGTGATATTTGCATCTAATATAGAAGAAAGCGCATTACTAAACCCATCTTTTATAGCGTCTTTCTGATTTTTTCCTTTTGCTAATTCTTCACGAATACGCTCAAATATAAGTACGTTAGCATCTACCGACATACCTATGGTAAGTACAATACCTGCAATACCTGGCAAAGTAAGTGTTGCTCCTGCAAATGATGCTAATACTCCAAATATAAATACTAAATTCAATAATAACGCACCATCAGCAAATAAACCTGCTTTACCGTAGTAAAAGATAATCCATATTAATACTATAAATAAGGCAATACCAAAAGAATACATACCGCTAGTAATTGCCTCGTGACCTAATGAAGGCCCTACAATATCAGACTGTACAATACGTGCTGGAGCAGGAAGTTTACCCGCTTTCAATACGTTAGCTAAATCTTTTGCTTCTTCTATGGTGAAGTTTCCTGTTATTTCAGAACGTCCTCCTGCAATAGGCCCAGACGTTACTCCTGGAGCAGAATACACTGTATTATCTAAAACAATAGCAATATTTCCTTTGTTATTAAAAACTTCTCCTGTCATTTCTTCCCACTTACTAGCTCCTAAATTATCCATTTGCATTGATACTGATGGTGAACCTGTTTGTGTAAATGAGTTACTTGCATCGGTAATAGCATCTCCATCAAGTGGCGCTTCTCCGCTTCTATTATAGTCTATAGTATAAATAGCTACAGAACCAGTATCTTCATTTATTTTTCCTGAAAGGAATTTTACATTTTCATAACCAGCAGGCAATAATGAACGCATATCTTTACGCTCATTCAATATTTGCAATACCTTTTTAAGATTACGAGAGCTTGTATATCCTGCTATAGGCCCTTGAAGTGTTGGTGT
>CAYPAK010000043.1:3696-5464 GCA_964408665.1 uncultured Flavobacteriaceae bacterium
ATAAACGCTTGGTCTATTGCACCATCTACTTCTTTACGAACAACACTTTTTACATCTGCATCAGAAAGTGTGTTTATTTTTTTAGTATCTACTAAAGCACGCGTTCCAAAAACCTCTGGATCATTAAGTTTAATTTTACCTTTGCTTAATGCTTCAAATTTATCAAAGAAAATATCAATAAAACTATCTTGACTATTTTTTTGCGCTTCAACAGTAGCATCTAAAGCTTTTTGAAAAGTTGGGTTTTGACTATTATCTGAAAGCCCTTCAAGAATTTCTCTTACGGAAACTTCAAGTAATACGTTGATACCTCCTTTTAGGTCTAATCCTAATTTCAATTCATTTTTTTGAACTTCTTTACCAGTATAACCAGCAAATACATCTACTTTTTTTAATGAATCTAAGTAAGCTACTTCTTGCTCTTGTTCTAAATCACTAGCATTTGGAAGTTTTTGATCAACTTTACTTTTAGCATAGGCTTTTGCCTGTTTTTCTAATTTGTTACCTACAAACGTAAATGATAATTGATAAATACTTATCAAAAACAACGCGATGGCAAAAAATTTAACGAGTCCTTTATTCTGCATTATATATAAATTTAATTTATGTCTTAATTTTTAAAACGTGCAAATATAAAACAACGGTTAAGAAATAGCAATAAATATCTTGCTTTTTATTAACAAAGTTGTTAGTAACCACTACAAATGCACTTTTTTAGCTAAAAAACTGATTTAAACGAAGTACAAACCTCTTTTAAATCAGTTTTGTTATTATTTTATTGGTATACTTTTATTAAAATAACTTCATATCATCTAAAGTATCCATAACTTTACGAACGTGAGAAGCTGATGTTTTTAACGCCTCCATTTCTTTGTCATTCAATTTTAATTTGATAACCTCTTCTATACCATTTTTTCCTAATTTTACAGGAACTCCCAAAGCGATATTTTCCATACCATATTCTCCTTGAAGCATTGCACAAACTGGAAATATACGTTTAGAGTCTTTTACGATAGCTTCTACCATTTGAGCAGCTGCAGCTCCTGGCGCATACCAAGCAGAAGTTCCAAGAAGATTAACAATCTCTCCTCCTCCTTTTTTGGTACGAGCTACGATTTCATCTAAGCGATCATCGCTTATAAAATCGGTAACTGGTATTCCTCCTACTGTTGTATAACGAGGCAGTGGCACCATAGTATCTCCGTGACCTCCCATAAGTACTGCTTGAATATCTTTAGGCGAGCAATCTAACTCTAAAGCTATAAAAGAGCGGTAACGTGCTGTATCTAAAATACCTGCCATACCAAATACTTGATTGCTTGATTTTTTAGCGGCTTGAAAAGCGGCATAAGTCATTACATCTAATGGGTTTGATACGATAACAATTACTGCATTTGGCGAATGTTTTACTACTTCTTCTGTAACTGATTTTACTATTTTTGCATTAGTAGCTATTAAATCATCACGAGACATTCCTGGTTTACGTGGTATCCCCGAAGTGATTACTACCACATCAGAATTAGCCGTTTTGCTATAATCTGATGTAGAACCTACTATTCTAGTATCAAACATATTTACTGGCGAAGATTCCCACATATCTAATGCTTTTCCTTCTGCGTAGTTTGGTTTTATATCTAATAAAACGATTTCGTTTACAATGTCTTTGTTTGCTAAAACATCTGCGCATGTAGCGCCTACATTTCCTGCTCCAACTATGGTTACTTTTCTCATGTTATTTTTATTTATTTTTGATGTTATTTTTAATATT
>CAYPAK010000043.1:5564-11364 GCA_964408665.1 uncultured Flavobacteriaceae bacterium
TTTTTAATATTTGCACAAATTTACTAATAAATTTGGCTTTTTGATTCATATTAATTATAAAAATAACTTAAAATTACTTTTTCTTTAGTAAATCAGTAACCTTAGCTATTATATCTTTATGCGCTGTCCTAAAATCAAACCAAGTAATATCGGTGTCTTTTCGGTACCAAGTACCTTGTCTTTTAGCAAATCTACGTGTATTTTTTTTGATTTCTGAAATAGCAAAATCTAATGTAAATTCACCATCAAAATAGGTAAATAACTCACGATAACCAACAGTCTGCAATGCATTTAACGTCTTATGAGGATATAATTTTTTAGCTTCTGCTAACAAACCTGCATTCATCATAATATCTACACGTTTATTAATGCGTTCATAAAGCAATTCGCGTGGCGCATCTAAACCAATTTTTACAGTAGTAAAAGCACGCTTTGCCTTGGGTTTATTCAAGAAACTACTGTACGGTTTTCCTGAACTACGCCAAACTTCTAAGGCCCTAACCAAACGGTGCGGATTAGCGGTATCTATTTTATCATACGTTAGTTTATCTACTTGTTTTAATTCTTCTTGCAAAGAAACAATGCCTTTTTCAATCAATTCTGTATTTAAAGTATCTCGAATTCCTGTTTTAATATCAGGAAAATAATCCAATCCATTGATAACAGCATCAGCATACAACGCACTTCCTCCTACTAAAATAACGTAATCATTCGCTTGAAACAACGTATTTATTTTAGCTAAAGCATCCGTTTCATATTGTCCAACATTATAATCATTAGTTATAGAAATATGCTGTATAAAATGATGTTTTGCTGCGGCTAATTCTTCGCTAGATGGTACTGCAGTTCCTATGTTCATTTCTTTATAAAACTGCCTAGAATCACAAGAAACTATCTCACAAGAAAGCGCCTTTGCTAGCGCAATACTCAAAGCGGTTTTACCTATAGCGGTAGCTCCAGAAATACTTATAAGATACTTTTTTTTCAAGCTAAATAATCTTTTTTATAATACGCAACTGATGGCTATGTTTTTTGGTTTCTGCATTGTAAATACCAAACTGGTCTAACCTATCTATACGCACTTTTCCTGATGCGTGAATGATGTAATGGTTTTTCATAATAATACCTACGTGTGTGATATTACCTTCTTCATTATCAAAAAAAGCTAAATCTCCCGCTTCACTTTCTTCAATAAAACTAAGCGTTTTTCCTAATTTTGCTTGCTGTGAAGCATCACGTGGCAGCTTAACGTCATTCAATTTATAAACCATCTGTGTAAAACCCGAGCAGTCTATACCAAAAGGCGTTTTTCCTCCCCAAAGATACGGCGCATTAAGGTATAAGAAAGCGGTATTTATGATGTTTGCTTTACCTAAAGAAACATCATAAATACTACCTTCAAATTTATAGTTATTATCGGCTATTTGTAATTTATTATTTTGCAGATAAGGCAATTCACTACCTAGAACTAAAACTGTTAATAAATCATTTTTATCTTGAACGAATTGCGATAATTCTCCTGCTAAAGCATTTTTAGCATTAGCCAAAGCAATAAAAGATTCTTCGTTGATTTCAAGAAACTGTTTATTATCAATCCACGCTTCATAATTATCGTAAGCGAGTTTTATAAACGTCCATTTTTCTTTAATCTCAAGGATAGTAAATACTTCGCCAAAGAGCAACTGACTAACCATTTCACTTCTATCAGAAGCCGCTTCGCGAAGCGGTACAATGCTTAAATTACAAATTCCGTATTGCATTATAATTAGGCTAAATTTTCTATAATCATAGCACTTGCGCCACCGCCACCATTACAAATACCTGCAGCACCATATTTTGCATTATTTTGCTTCAATACGTTCATCAATGTGATGATAATTCTCGCTCCAGAAACACCTAGCGGATGTCCTAAAGAAACAGCACCACCATTTACGTTTACTTTATCAGCATCAATGCCAAGTAAATCAACATTAACTAAACCTACAACCGAAAAGGCTTCATTAAGCTCAAAATAATCCATATCTGTTATGCTAAGATTTGCTTTAGCTAAAGCCTTACGTATAGCTTTGTCTGGCGCGGTAGTAAACCATTCTGGCTCGTGAGCAGCATCGGCATAAGAAACAATTTTTGCTAATGGTTTTAAGCCTAATGCTTGTGCTTTTTCAAAAGTCATTAACACCAAAGCAGCTCCTCCATCATTAAGTGTAGAAGCATTAGCTGCAGTAACAGTTCCGTCTTTGGTAAATACAGCTCTAAGATTAGGTATTTTTTCTAATTTTACATTGGTATATTCTTCGTCTTTGGTTACAATAACTGCATCGCCACGTCTTTGTGGCACTGCTACAGGAATTACCTCATCATCAAACTTCCCTGCTTCCCAAGCTTTTGCGGAACGCTTGTATGAATTTATAGCAAATTCATCTTGCTGTTCTCTAGTAAAACCGTGCGTTGACGCACATAAATCTGCACATACGCCCATATGATTATTATCATAAACATTCTCCAAACCGTCTTTTACTAAACCGTCTATGAGTTTGATATTTCCTAGTTTTTGCCCTTTACGTCCGTTTAAATAATGTGGTACGCTACTCATATTTTCCATTCCTCCTGCAATCACCACTTCGCCATCACCAGCTTTTATAGTTTGCGCAGCGCTCATTAACGCTTTCATACCCGAAGAGCATACTTTATTCACGGTAGTACAAGGCACGGTATTTGGCAAACCTGCAAATAATGCCGCTTGGCGTGCTGGCGCTTGACCTACATTGGCTTGTAATACATTACCCATAAACACTTCATCTATAGTTGTGGTATCTAAATTTATTTTTGCTAAAGCGCCTTTTATAGCTGCGGCACCTAGTTTTGGTGCAGGAACAGTAGCTAAACTTCCCATAAAACTTCCTATTGGAGTTCGTGCTGCCGAAACGATTACGATATCTTTATTATTCATTTTTATACTATTATAATTATATGATGCGAATTTAATTAAATTAGTTCAAAGAATACGAAAAAGCAGCTGTTTTTTATTTCGTAACTTTCAGTGATGAAAAAATAATTCTTCCAAAACTCAATAAAACGCCAAATAAAAAGGTAAACAACCATACATTTTGGTGCATTATTGGATGTGCTAAATATTGTAAAATTTCATTAAATAAGCTTATTGGTCTATGGAGAATATCCCAAGAATTCCAGCGTGAAAATCGTCCTAAATAAATGCCAAATCCATTTAAAAAAGCAATAATTAGCACTGCAATATTTAGTATTTTTTCGGTGTAATAGATTCTAAAAAGTGCTATCATCTGGTTTAGTGACAAAAAATAAGCTAGCATTCCTGCTAAAGTAAAAGTACCGATAAGTAAAAAATCATACCAAAAACTCATTTTGCTTGCTTTACTAAGATGGATAAAATCTGTTAGAATATAAGGTGCATTAGGCAATAAAAGTAGCCACGGAACACTTAATAATAGTAATATATATTTATCAAACTGCTTAGTTTGTAAATATTCTGTAAAAGCTAAAGGAACTAATGCGAGAAATAAATTCCAAACCAAAAAAAGGTAGAAATAACTGTGTGTAACGTGTATTCGGTATTTTAGTAATACAAAACCTATTACACTTAATGCGATTATAATTTTGTGTGTTTTTTTCATGATTTAATTGTTTTTAGATTATTATTAAAGAGTATTTGTTTTATATCTTGCAGTGATTTATCTAATAATGACAAAAAATCCCAATGGTAAAATGGAGGTGTTTCTTTGCCGAACTGATATGATTTTTTAAAATAAATCCAATGCTCTGGAAAAAGAAATGTAGCAGGAAGAAGTACCATAAACATGTATAAACTCCGCTTACCATTTCCTAAAAGAAAATACTGCATCGCTATTTCATCTTCTATTTTGGTATCAAAGCCTATAATGGTATGAAACACATCGTGAGATTCTAACTTATCTTCCATTTCAAAATTATTTTTCAGCAAGAATTCTCCTAGCATTTTGCCCAAAGTACCATCAGGATAGCATAACAAAGTGCTTTTAGTAATATTCCAAGCATCTTGCGACTTAAAATAACGTGCATAAAGCGTTTTAGACTTATCATAAAGGCTTACTAAAATGGTTTCTCTTATTTTCATTTTTATTTATTTTAAAAGTACTTTGAAATACAAAGTTAATTAGTTAAAAAAATAGTTTTTAATCATTTTTGAGTTTTAATAATTGTTCCAAAGCCGCAATATGCATTTTAAACGCCTCACGACCCGCTGCCGCTAGTTGATAACTTGTATTGGGCTTATTAGCAATAAACTGTTTGAGCACTACCACATAACCCGCTTTTTGCAATGACTTGATATGACTTGCCAAGTTACCATCTGTTACGCCCAATAGTTTTTTAAGCGATTTAAAATCTAAACTTTCATTGACCATCAAAGCACTCATTATCCCTAGGCGAACACGATTATCAAAAACTTTATTTATATTTTTAATGATATCTTTCATAAAAGCTATTTGCGTTCATATCTAAAGTACATTACTAGACCATAAACAATATGTAAACAGCCAAAACCTATAGCCCAAAATTGCAAACCATAACCAATATAAAAAGCAGCAAAAAGCCCCACAATAACCTCTGAAACACCCAAATACTTAACCGTTCCTAACGTATATTTGCTAGCATTAATAAGAGCCAACCCATAAAAAATAAGCGTTATTGCAGCTATCAAACCATAATAACCTTGATATAACACAATTAAACCAAAAACGCCTCCCGAAACTAGCGGAGTAAGAAATGCCACAAGCAGTTTTTGAGTAGAAATATCCCATATTTTTTCATTATTTGACTTTGCTCTTCTGCTAGTCAAAACATAAGCAGTCACTATAGAAAACAATGCAACTGCAATAGCAATAAACCATAAATTCCAGATAGTTTCTATTGTAGTAGTATAATTATCCAACACTAAACTTCGCAACTCTTCACGCGCAAACCAAGCGCCTATAAGCGCATAAATTCCTGCCAAAACTCCTGAAAATCCACTTAAGCTAATAAACCTTGATGAGCGACTCATCATGGTTTTAATAGTTGCTAAATCATCTAAATATTTATTTTGCTCCATAATTGTAAAAGTACTTTGAAGTGCAAAGTTATAATATTTTAATTAATATACAACTAAATTAAATTTATTATTTTTAAAATTTTACAAAAGTGAAGGCTTAATTTTTTGGTTAATTAAATTAATTTGCTTAAAATTGAACTTTAAAACGAATTAATAAAAAAACAATAATAATGAAAAGAATTATCTCAATTTTTGCACTAGTTATCACTTTTGCATTACAAGCACAAACCGCTAAAGTAACTTCAGAAACATTTGACGTTAACGGATTTATTAATAAGAACACTACTTCATTAGTTAAACAATTTCACTTAAACAATGAGCAAGCTGGAAAACTTAAAAAATGGAATGACGTTACAGGACATGCGATTCAAAAACAACTTGTAGTAGCAGAAATGGAAGGGAAAACATCATTTTCTCAAGAAGATATTGCTACTATTACTGCTCGTGTAAAAAAAGAAATGGATTATGATGACATGTTAGAGAGTATCTTTAGCAAAAAGCAATTCAAAAAATATTTGAAGGCTCAAAAATAGACTAATCAATATTTATATATTGGAAAGTTCAGTATTTTATACTGGACTTTTTTTTGTGCTTTATTTCTAAGCAAACTACTTTTTTTTTGATTACTTTTGTGTAAAATATTATCCTTATGACAAAAATAAAAGAACTAGAAGGTTTAGCAACACAAATGCGCCG
>CAYPAK010000044.1:0-11105 GCA_964408665.1 uncultured Flavobacteriaceae bacterium
TCTTTTAATTTTAAACCTGCAAAATCTTTAAGATAAAACGGTTCAAAATAAGCCGTATCTTCTAGTTCTTGCGCTTGATATTTTTTATAAGAAACCATATGCATTGCTAGCGCACTTGGGAAATAATTATCTAAAAAAATAGCATTTTTATGCATACAAATTGCTTTGAATTTTTCAGCGCCATCACCAAGAAATAACACTTTTCCTTTATCTAAGTATTCTTGATAGGAATTTTCAGCTAGTATTTTGGCTTCAATTTCAGTTAAAGCATTTTTAGTATTATCAAAAACTTGCGTAAACACCTCCATACGTCTTGCATCTAACATTGGGATAATATAATCGCATTCTTGTGTTACTTGCAAAGCTAATGTTTTAAGTGTAGAAACACTCAATAAAGGTATGTCTTGAGCAAAGGCCAAGCCTTTGGCTGTTGAAACGCCTATACGCAAACCGGTATAAGACCCAGGGCCTTTGCTTACAGCAATAGCACTCAAATCAGCAAATGACAATGCGGATTCTTCCATTAATGCTTTAATAAATACGTGTAACTTTTCTGCATGAGAATAGTTTCCTGTGTTTATTTCTTTAGAAGCAATTATCACCCCTGATTTAGCCAAGCTAACAGAACAATTTTTGGTTGCTGTCTCTATATTTAGTATTAATGCCATAGGGCAAAGATAAAACTATTCTTCGGCTTCTTTTTGCGCTTTCTTATCTTTTTTTACTAAGATAGCATCGCCTGCTTTTAGTTTTTTGGTTACCAAATTATAAGGACCTGTTATCACTTTGCTGTTTTCATCTATTCCTGATAAAATCTCGATATAAGTATCGTCTTGTATGCCTGTACTTATTTTTTTTAATCGGGCTTTTTTACCATCGGCAACAAACACACATTCAAAAAGGGCATCATTTTTCTTTTTTAATGCTTTTTTAGTTGGCTTTTTATTGCGGTCTTTTCGCTTGTATGATTTCTTTTTAGCTACCGTGTCATTTTTCATTACAACGGCACTAATTGGCACGGCTAACACATCATCTTTTCTATTGGTAATGATATCTACCGAAGCCGTCATTCCTGGTCTAAATGGCGAATATGATTTTGGTTTTCCTACTAATAAATCTTGATACGATTCTTCCAAAATACGTACTTTTACTTCAAAATTAGTTACTTGGTCTGCGCCTCCTTGTGTTTTTGATGAATTGGCAATTTCGGTTACGATGCCTTTAAATTTCTTTTTAGGATACGCATCTACCTCTACCACAGTAGTATCACGAAGTGACACTTTGATGATATCATTTTCATTGACATCTACCACTACTTCCATATTATTGAGATTAGCAACGCGTACTATCTCGGTTCCTGCCATTTGTTTGGTTCCCACTACACGTTCTCCAAGCTCTACATTCAGCTTAGATATAGTTCCAGACATTGGCGCATAAATAGAAGTTCTACCCAAGTTATCACGAGCTTCACTTACTGTTGCTGCCGTACTCTGCACGCTATATTTTGTAGCATTTGCATTGGCTTGCGCAATTTTATAGGCAGAAGCTGTTTTATCCCATTCTGCTTGTGATATTATCCCTTTGTCAAAAAGTGTTTTGGTACGGTTATAGTTCGCTTTCGCTTCTTCTAATCGTGCTTTTGATTGGTCTAAGTTTGCTTTCTGGCTTTGCAATCCTGCCACTGCTCTATTTAATGTTGACTTATAAATATCAGGGTTTATCCTAACAAGTAAATCGCCTTTTTTTACTTCTTGTCCTTCTTTAATAGGTAGTTTTATAATTTCTCCAGACACTTCTGATGATAACTTCACCTCTACTTCGGGTTGTATTTTTCCTGTTGCACTTACTTTTTCTAGAATAGCTACACGTTTGGCAAAGGTAGTTTCTACTTTCTTACCGTGTTCTTTTTTACCAAACCAACCTTGTTTTTTACCATATACAAGGGTAGAAAGTGCTAGAATTATAATTCCAATAATGATATATTTCTTTTTTTTCATAATCGTTTTTAGTTTAAAGTAAGCGGTAATCCGTAGTAGTATTCTAATATTTTTTGTTTAAAAAGATAGGTATATTTTGCTTGTAACATACTCACTTCTGCTGTGGTTAATCGTGTTTTTACTTGATTATAATCAAAGGCATTGAGCAATCCTAATTTATAGCGTTCTTTAGCATAATTTACGGCTTGTTTTTGTGCTTCGTAGCTTTTTGTAGCTGCTTCATAAGACTTTATAGCGCCTTGAAAGTCTGTATAAGCGGTTTTTATAGTTCTGGCTAAATTAAATTCTTCTTGTGTTTTGGCAAACTCAGCTCTTTTAAGTCCTATTTTGGCAGATTTGATACTGTTTTCTGTACTAAATCCATTAAAAATAGGAATACGTAAGGATAAACCAAAAGCAGATCCTTTATTATTTTTATATTGGTCAAATAGCTTATCTGCAGTACCTAATACAGGTTTGAAATTTGGTGTAACAACCGCATCTCCAGTAGTACTAACCGCACCAATAGTTCGTGTGGGGTTTGCGGTATCTAAAACATAGCCTGTTACTTTATTTCTATCGGTATAACGCGAATTCCAGTTATAAAATCCAGACAAGGTAGGATAACGACTTCCTTTGGCTATTTTTATATCTAACTTTGCTGATGCTATATTATTTTCGGCAATTTGTAGGCTTGGTCTATTGGCTTGCGCTGCTTTATAAATAGTTTTCCAGTCTTTAGTAGCTATTTCACTTGGTTTTATTTCATAATTAAACGGAGCGACATCAAAATTATCTAAATCGTCTAGTTGTAATAATTGCCCTAAACTTAGCAATGCCATAGTAACGCTATTTTCCGCACTTACTACACGCTGTTCGTTGGTACTTATTGTAGCTTCTATATCTAGTAAATCTCCTCGTGGTCTTACTCCTGCTGTTACCAAGTCTTCGGTACGTTTTATTTCTTCTTTGCTAATAGTTAACTGTGCTTGTGCAGCATTCAAGTTTTCTTTAGCAAAAAGCACTTGCAAGTAAGCAGTAGCTATATTTACAGAAATATCTTCTACTATTTTTTCGTAACGGTATTTACTCGCGAGCAAAGCCAAATTTGCTTTACGAAGCTGATTCATATTTTTAAAACCATTAAAAAGTGTAACACCTAGATTAACTCCAACTGAATTATTTCCATTAGTAGCTTGCTCTAGCAAACCTGTAGTTACATTTTGCGATAAACCACGACTCCAAGAGTAATTGGTATTTGCATTTAGGTTTGGTAGCATCGCCCCAAGACGTCCTTTTTTGTTTATTTTGGCTTGCTCACCTTCTAGTGAAGCCTGTTTTATACTGATATTGTGTTCTGTTGCATACGCAACACAAGCCTCTAGCGTCCAAGGTTTCGTTTCTTGAGCTATGCTAGTGAACCCAAAAAACAATAAAAATAGCAGTGAAATTCGACTATATAATGTGTTCATAATTTGATTAGTTTCTTGCTGTAAATATACTATAACAAGTTTTCAAAACTCTTATAATTTTGTTAAAAAAATTAATAAACAATACTATCAGTTACTGTTTTCTCTACTTCATCTATTAAACTTGTAAAATCTCTTCCTTTTATAGCTATTGGTTCGTGGTAAATAAATTCAATTTTCACACCTATTCCTAGCGGAAAACTTTTGCCGTTTGGTGTCATTTTATAGGAATTATTAATGGTAACAGGCACAATATAAGCATCAGGAGCATATTTGCATAAAATACGCAAACCATTTCGTTTAAAAGGCTTCGGTTTTCCTGTTTTACTACGTGTTCCTTCTGCAAAAATTACAGCTGCATACTTGTTTTTTTGAATGTATTCGCCAAGTTTTTTAATTTCTAATATCGCTTGTTTACCATCTTTTCTATCAATAAGTACCGAACCGCCGTGAGTAAGGTTATACGAAACACTTGGTATGCCTTTTCCCAATTCTTTTTTAGACACAAACTTAGGATGATGCTCCTTTACATAAAGTGCCAAACGATTGATATCATAAAGACTTTGATGGTTTGAAACAAAAATAAGTGGTACATTTTGAGGTAATTTTGCTTTAAAAACAGCATTGTACCGCGTTCCTAATATGCGAGTAGTATTTATAAGCCCCCAATACATAAAATCTACTGCCCATTTGTGCCCTTTGTAGCCGCCTAAATTATAACCAAGCCACTGTACAACATGAAAAAACAACAAACCTAAACCAAAAAACAGGTAATAGATTATAGAAAGTGGGTAACTTATTATTCGTTTTACTCGTTTCATTTATGCTTTTTTTTATCGTTTAAATAATTGGTGCAAATAGCTTTAATTTCGCTATCAAAATCTGCAAATTCAAAAGTGGTTAATGCTTTAATTTTATCAGAACTGTAATGATATTTACTATGTGAAACACGTGAGCTATGTTTGGTAATTAATGGCAATTTTCTAGTAAAAAAACTTTTTAAAGCATCTAGGCGCCATACAACTTCGGTAATCCAAGGTTTGGCGTGAATTGTCGCTGGTTTTACCTGTAGATTTTTAGCAAAAAGATGCATTAATGCTTTAAATGACACGTTTTTATTAACCAAAATAAAGCGTTCATTATTGATGTTACTTTGCATCAATATTAGCATTGCTTTAGCCACATCATTAGCAGTAACAAAACCTGTAACTCCTTCGGTATAAAACTGAAAACCATTAGCCACTTTATCTAATAATGCATTAGGTCCTAGTTTCCAAAAACCGTTTCCAAAAATAACGCCTGGATTTACTATTGCAATGCTTAAACCTTCTTGCCCACCACGCCAAACTTCCATCTCTGCGCCAAATTTACTTATTGCATAACCATAATTATTCTTCTCACTGTCCCATTCGTTTTCTTCGGTTATTGTATCGCTTCCCTCCTTTTTTTCAATGGTAGCAATAGAACTTATATGCACTAATTTATCTACATTATGACTCAGTGATAGGTTCACAATATTAGCAGTGCCTTCTATATTTACTTTACGCATTAACTGATAATCTTTACTAGCAAAAGAAACCACAGCAGCACAATGATACACTTGCTTCACCCCTTCAAAGGCTTTATCTAGTGCAGGAATATCATTAATATCAGCTTCTATCCAAGTGATTTTTTCATACAATTTTCTTGCATTTTCTATATCTGTAAAATACGAAAACACATGTTTCACATAGTGAATATCGCTTGTTTTACGATGAATAGCTCTAATACTATTATGCTGTAAAGTCAGTTGATATAATAAATGTGAGCCTACTAAACCCGTTCCTCCTGTTACTAAAATCATAAGGCGAAAATACGGTTTTTTAGTATATTTATAGTGCAAAAACTAAAAACTACAAAAAAATAGTGTACTTTTGGAGTGTAATGATTTTATTTTAAACAAAATAGATTAAACTAAACACGCACAATTATGGCTAAATTTGGTTCATTAATAACAAAAGAAATTCCTGTGTTGATTGAATTTTACTTGTTGGTAACGGCTCAAGATGATAGCAAACCCATTTTGCAAACTGTAGCTGCAGCTTTAGGAGATAAAGCCAATGTAATACGCATTAATATTGATGATAATGCTGCTTTAGCTAAAGCCTTGCGCGTAAAGACAAATCCTACGTATATGATTTATAAAAGTGGCGAAATGCTTTGGAGACAATCCGAGTCTCACGATGCAAACACGCTTATAAATGCTGTTTCTAATTATTTTTAGTTATCTTGCCTAAAAAATAATTAGTAATGAATTGGGAACAATTATTGTCATTAAAAAAATATGGTGACGCTAAAGTACGTAAACGTATTGATGAACAAGAAACACGCTTAGGTTTTGAAGTAGATTTTGACCGTATTATTTTTTCTAATGAATTTAGAAGTTTACAAGATAAAACACAAGTAATACCGCTCTCTAATACCGATTTTGTACACACAAGACTCACACATAGTTTGGAGGTTTCGGTAGTTGGGCGAAGTCTAGGACGTATCATAGGAAAACACGTTCTTGCACATCACTCCAACCTTATAGCCAAAGGCTACCAAGCAAACGATTTTGGTGCTATTGTAGCTGCTGCTGCACTATTTCACGATGTAGGAAATCCGCCGTTTGGGCATAGTGGAGAGAAAGCTATTAGCGAATACTTTTCTTTGGGAAATGGACAGCAATTTAAAACACAATTAAGCCCCGAACAATGGCAAGATTTAACCGATTTTGAAGGAAATGCTAATGGTTTTAAAATACTAAGCGAAGGGAAAGATGGCGAAGGAATCCGACTTTCTTATGCTACTATTGGTGCTTTTCTCAAATATCCAAAATTTTCTATTCCTAAAAAACCTAGCAAACATATCGCTCACAAAAAATATAATGTTTTTCAAGCTGACATGCCGTTATTTAAAGATGTTATTAATGAATTAGGACTGAAATCATTAGGAAACAACACCTTTACAAGACATCCATTGGCTTATCTAGTAGAAGCTGCTGATGATATTTGCTATACCATTATAGATTTTGAAGATGGTATTAACCTAGGACTTATATCTGAAGATTATGCTTTAGAATATTTAATTAAGCTAGTAGAAGATACCATTAATAGGGATAAATACAACACCTTAAAAACCACAAAAGCACGTATGAGTTACTTACGCGCTTTAGCCATAAGCACTTTGATTAGCGAAGCAGTAAATGTATTTATTGCTAATGAAAAAGCTATTTTAGCAGGCGAATATCCTTATGGCTTGCTAGACAAATGCCAGTACGAAGTACAGATAAATGATATAATTGCTATCAGCGTTAAAAATATTTACAAATCTAAAGAAGTTGTAGAAAAAGAACTTGCTGGATACCAAATACTAGGACATTTACTTGATGTTTTTATTCGCGCTATTAATAACAAATCGGATGATAGCAAAAGTAATTATGACAAACTTGTTTTAGCGCTTTTACCTGAAAAAATACAGCAATTAGAAGGTGGTTTATACTATAGACTATTGCAGATAGCCAGTTATGTGGCTAGCCTTTCCGATAGTACTGCCTTGCTGTTTTACAGAAAAATAAAAGGAATGGAGTTGTAAACGAATTCTTATTCATTAATAATAAAAAAAGACAGCTTGAACAGCTGTCTTTTTCCCCTTTAAATCAAAACAAAATTATTTTCTCTTCTTTTGTTGCTCTTGCAAACGTTTTTGCTCTTCGGCTTGTTTCATTAAATCTGCCATTTTTTTGCTAAATTTACTTTGCTTCTTTGGCTTTAATTTATTGGCTTGTATTTGTGCGTGTATTTTATCTTCATCAATTATAAATTTCTTGATTACAAACATAATAGTAAGCATCAATAAATTAGAGGTAAAATAATACAAACTCAAACCACTTCCATAACTGTTAAAGAAAAACAGTATCATAAGTGGTGAGATATAAATCATCATTTTCATCATACCAGTCATATCTGGCATACCTTCTTGTGGTGGTGCTTGCATATTAGCCTGCTGTGACTGGTTCATTTTCATATAAAAGAAAATAGCAATAGCTGCCAAAACGGCAAAACCACTCACATGACTCCCATAGATAGGAATATTAAATGGTAAGTTCCATATAGAATCATACGATGATAAATCATTAGTCCACAAAAAGCCTTGCTGTCTTAGGTCTATATTAGACGGGAAGAAACGGACTAATGCAAAAAACACTGGCATTTGCAATAATGCAGGAATACAACCTGCCATTGGGTTTACACCCGCTTTTCTGTTGAGCGCCATCGTTTCTTGCTGGCGTTTCATAGCGTCTTTAGGATATTTTTTATTGATTTCTTCTATCTCAGGACGTATTACCTTCATTTTAGCACTAGAAAGGTATGATTTATATAATAATGGAGACATAATAAAACGTACCGCTATGGTAAGTAAGATGATAATCAGCCCAAAATTACCTACAAATCCTTTCAAGAAATTAAATACAGGAAAGAATAAATGTCTGTTTAAGAATCCAAAAATTCCCCATCCTAAAGTAATAGAACGGTCTAAGTTTTTTTCTGGATATTTATCTGTAAAAAGGTTATAATCTGTTGGTCCAAAATAAAGTTGCATTTTTTTGTTTGCTAGCTCACCATCAGCTAATGTTAATGGAAATTTAGCTTCAAATTCTTTAGTAAATTTACCATCAGGATTTTCTTTCATCAAGTTTTTAGAAACAAAAGAGCCTTTTTCAAAACCAGCATCATTAAGTAATATAGAAGAGAAAAACTGCTGTCTAAAGTTTACCCAATTTACATCATTACCTGTATCTTCCGCTAATGCTTTACGAGCATTAAGTTCATTATATTCCTCGTCATCTTTTTCATAGTTAAGCTCGGTATATTGATTCTCGTAGCTTTTACTTTTCTCGTGGCTGTATGTTTTTAATTTCCAATCTAAAGAAACTGGATTAGCCGCATTTATCACATTACGTAAACCTGAAGATTTTATAGCAAAATCTAACATGTATTCATCAGGTTTTAGGGTGTAAACGTAATCTAGCAGTTGCCCATTACCCATATTTAAACGCATAGTAAGCACTTGATTTTCTCCTGACTTAGTTAGTATCGGTGTGAAATTATAATCACTTGTTTTTACTATTCTATTATCTTTGGTAGTAAAAGAAACTACCATTGACGCATTATTATCTTTTATAAGGTATAATGGTGTTTGGTCAAAGCTTTTAAAATTTTTGAGTAATACTTCTTTTATTTCGGCACCTTTACTAGAAACTACTATTTTTAGCAAATCGTTTTCTAAGGTAGTTGTAGTTTCTTTTACTATTGGTGCAGCTATATTTTGCGCCACAGCAGTAGTGTCTGTACTGCTAATTGTTGCCGTATTTTCAGCTGCTCCTTGAGTAGGTGCTGTGGTTTCTTGTTTCGCTTTTTCTTTAGGAAGTTTTAGATTTTCATTTTTGGATGTAAGATTCATCCAAATTAAAATTCCTGCAATGAGGAACATTCCTATAAGTTGATTTTTATCTAAGTTTTTCATAATTATAATCTTGTATGAATACTGATGTCAATTATCAGTCCATTTTTATTTTACTGCCACTTTGGCTTGTTTTATTATTTTATTGGCTGTTGCTGCCTCCACAAATGAGACAAAAAGTGGATGCGGATTTTCTACCGTGCTTTTGTATTCTGGATGATATTGCACACCTACAAACCAAGGGTGATTTGGTATTTCTACGATTTCTCCTAGGTTAGTTTCTTTATTAATTCCACTTATTTGCATTCCTGCCGCTTGTAGTTTTTCGGCATATTTATTATTCAATTCATAGCGATGTCTATGGCGTTCTTGTATTACAGCTGTATTATAAATACTTTTAGCAAGTGAATTTTCTTTCAGTTCACAAGCCCAATTTCCTAAACGCATAGTACCACCTTTTCGGGTGATGTTTTTTTGCGAGTCCATTAAATCTATAACTGGATTTGCTGTATTTTCATCTATTTCGGTAGAATTAGCATCTGCTAAGCCTAGTACGTTTTGTGCAAATTCTATTACTGCCATCTGCATACCGTAACATATTCCTAAAAATGGAATTTTGTTTTCACGAGCATATTTTATGGTAATTAATTTTCCTTGCACACCGCGTTCTCCAAATCCTGGTGCTACTAATATACCGTCTAGTTTTTGAAGGGTGTTTTTGTAGTTATTAGCCGTAATTTTATCGGAGTGAATCCAAATAATAGTTACCTTGGTTTCCGAAGCTGCACCTGCGTGAATAAAACTCTCTACTATAGATTTGTAAGCATCATGAAGTTCTACATATTTACCAACCAAACCAATGGTTACTTCTTGTTTAGGGTTTTTTAGCTTAGTCAAAAACTCATTCCAAGTTTTTAGCTCTGGCACTTTATTATATGGAAGTTCCAATGCTTTTAGCACTACTTTATCCAAGCCTTCTTCTAGCATAAGATTAGGCACATCATAAATAGTACTTGCATCTATAGATTCTATAACTGCTTCTTGAGAAACATTAGTAAACAAGGCTATTTTTTTACGTAATTCTTTGTTTAATGCGTGTTCTGTTCTACAAACCAAAATATCAGCTTGCACACCACTTTCTAATAATGTTTTTACGGAATGTTGAGTAGGTTTCGTTTTAAGCTCTCCTGCTGCTGCAAGAAAAGGAATCAAAGTAAGATGGACTATTACTGTATTTTCTTTGCCTAGTTCCCAACGCATTTGGCGTATTGCTTCTACAAATGGTAGTGATTCTATATCGCCAACTGTTCCACCTATTTCGGTGATTACAATATCATATAAACCAGAATTTCCTAAAATCTGTATTCTGTCTTTTATTTCGTTAGTGATATGAGGTATTACTTGTACGGTTTTTCCCAAAAATTCACCTTTGCGCTCTTTATCTATTACCGCTTGGTATATTCTTCCTGAAGTTACATTGTTAGCTTGTGACGTTGGTGTGTTTAGAAAACGCTCATAATGCCCCAAATCTAAATCTGTTTCGGCACCATCTTCGGTTACAAAGCATTCGCCATGTTCATAAGGGTTAAGCGTTCCTGGATCAATATTGATATATGGATCTAGTTTTTGAATAGTAACACGGTAGCCATTTTCTTGTAATAATTTGGCTAATGATGCAGCAATAATTCCTTTACCTAAAGAAGAACTTACGCCACCTGTTACAAATATGTATTTTGCTTTGGTATCTTTCACAATTAAAATTTGTTATAAGATGCAAAAATACAAATACTAATCTAATTAAAACAGTATTCTAAAAAAATTATTCTACTTTTAGTATTACTTCTTTTTTAATAGGCACTGCATTTACTTGGTGTAAATCTTTGGTGTATTTTAATATTTGTACAGCCTCGTTTTGGTAACTTCCTTCAGTTGTTTTTCGGTATTGAAACTGTGAGATAATACCTTTGTTACTTTCATATAATAAATCTTCTGAAATTAAATCTCCAGCTACACTTGCACGCAACAATGCATCTAAAGTCATATCAAAACCTTTTAGTGCCATAATACTTGGGCGAACACCAAACCGCTGCATGTATTTTTTATTAAAAACAGCATCCTCATTATCTATATTAGTTAATGATGGGAAATGATAATCTAGATTTGCTAAATGATTTGG
>CAYPAK010000045.1:0-2372 GCA_964408665.1 uncultured Flavobacteriaceae bacterium
ACTATCGTAAAAAAATACAGTTTTAAAGGGGAACTGCTAGTAAAACTAGATACAGATAACCCGGAACAATTTTCAAATTTGGAATCAGTTTTTGTGGAACTCCACAACAAACTGATTCCTTTTTTTATACAAAAAAGTGCCTTACACAAAAGTGAATTATTACGTATCCATTTTGAAGATGTAGACACCGAAGCCGATGCTGATGCTTTGCTCAAAAAAAACTTATACTTACCACTAACGCTACTACCAAAACTTGCTGATGATAAATTTTATTATCACGAAGTAATTGGTTTTGACGTAGTAGATACTAACTATGGTAATGTAGGGAAAATCACAGGCGTAATAGATCATACGGCACAACCTTTATTTCAAATAGATAATGCTGGTAAAGAAGTTTTAATCCCTATTATAGATGAATTTCTTACTAAAATAGACAAGCCAAATAAAACCATAACTGTTACTACACCAGAGGGTCTAATTAGCATAAACGATTAACCGAAAGAGCCTTTCTAAATGAAACCTTTTCGTTTTAAGCAATTTGAAGTTTATCAAGACAAAACTGCCATGAAAGTTGGTACTGATGGTGTTTTGCTGGGTGCTTGGACTCAAGCAAAATCACCCAAAAATATACTTGATATTGGCACAGGAACAGGACTTGTAGCACTAATGCTAGCGCAACGATTTGACACAAGTATAATTGACGCTTTAGAGATAGATAAAGAAGCTGCATTGCAAGCTGCTGCAAATTTTAAGTCATCAAATTGGCGCAAAAGATTAACTGCTATAAATACAGCACTACAAGATTATAGGACTACTAAAAAATATGATTTAATAGTAAGCAATCCGCCTTTTTTTGAAAGTATTAAAGAACTAAAAACTTCACGAGAGCACGCCAGACAAACCGCTAGCTTACCCTTTGTATTATTATTAGCAAAAGCAAGTGAGTTACTAACTAACAAAGGAGAATTAGCCTTAATTATTCCGTTTGAATCATTAGAGAATATATTGAATATCGCAAAGCAAAACACGCTTTTTTGTTATCGTATTTGCACAGTTTATGGCACTGAAAAAAGCAAGCCAAAAAGGGTGTTATTACAGTTTAGTAAAATTAAAAAAACATTAGAAGAAACGAAACTAATTATAGAAATATCGCGGCATAATTATACCGAAGCATATATTGCATTAACAAAAGATTTTTATCTCAAAATGTAATAGTCATTGTTATTTTTTAAACTGAGCCAAGGCTTTTTTGGTAAAATCAGAGAGCACTAATTTACCACTTACCGCTGCACGTTCATTAACTAAAGCCGTCCAAGAATCGGTGTTATGCCACAAGGTTTTTTTAAGCTCACGCAAAGCTTCTGGATTATATTTGCAAAGTTTTTCTACAAACAATTCTAAATCTTGGTCAAGTTCACGCATAGATTCATATACGCGAGCATAAAGCCCTTTTTCTTTTGCCCAATAGGCATTATACCAATTTCCTGCATTGATACTAAGTTCCGAAAAGGCTGCAATTCCTATTTTGCGCGTTACAGCAGGTTCTATCACAAATGGACCAATACCTATACTGATTTCTGAAAGTTTTACACTTGCTTTTTCTGAAGCAAAAACATAATCGCAAGCAGCAAGTAAGCCTATACCGCCACCTACAGCTTTGCCTTGCGTTCTTCCTATAATTAGTTTTGGGCAATCACGCATTGCTAAAATAACATGAGCAAAACCTTTGAAAAAAGCGGTTCCTTGTGATAAACTTGTGATGTTTAACAATTCATCAAAAGATGCTCCTGCACTAAAAGCACGATCGCCTTCAGATTTTAATACTATAACTTGTACATCATCATTGGTCGCTAAGTCATCAAATTCTTGTTTGAGACGTTGCAACTGCCGTGTAGGGAAAGAGTTGCTTTTTGGATGCGAAAAAGTAATAGTTGCACAGCCTTTATCTATTTGCGTGGTGATAAGTCCTTGATTCATCTTTATAATTGTTTAGGCTTTAAAAGTACGAAAAATTATAATTCTAAATCGCTTAGTGTTTCATAAATTAAAAAACTTTCGTAGCCTTTTTGCATTAAATAGCGAATTAATTTTTGTTTTTTCTTAAAAGGATTAGGTTCTTTTAATGAAGCTAATTTTTTTTCTGCTAGTTTATATAATGTCTCTTTATACAAGATTTCATCTATCTCTTTGAAAGCAATTTTTATCAAATTTTCGGTGATGTTTTTTTGCTTTAAACCCTGTTTTATCTTTATTCTTCCATACTTTTTAATAGTGAATTTTCCACGAACATAACTTTTAGCAAAGCGCTCTTCATTAAGGAAATTGTGCTGCATCAAGTGTAACACAACAACATCAATAGCTTCGGGTATCAT
>CAYPAK010000045.1:2472-6512 GCA_964408665.1 uncultured Flavobacteriaceae bacterium
ATATAACCGATTACAAAATACGACTTTAATAAAGGTAATTTTTGAGCAATTATAGGAAATGCAGAAAGTAGTTGTAAGCTAATTTTTAGTGTAAAAGCAGCGACTATAAATTTTAAAACAAGTTTTATGCTATTATCTAAAGATAGTGATAGCTCTTTTATAAATTTAAAAAAATAATATCCCGAAACTAATTGCATAATTGCTGATAAAAACCCTATTGTGATAACAATATAACTGCTACTTTCTACTAACGATAAAGCATAACTAGGTAAACAGGCAAGAAACAAAAACCAAAAAAACAAGTTACTATTTTTTGTTCTTATAACTATATTTTGCTTTTTTAAATACTGAAAGAACAAAGCAAAAAGTGCAAACATAAAAAAGCCATTATACAAAAAGTGTAAATAAAAATAAATAGTATTGTGATACAATTCACCTTTGCCTTTTGTAGCCACGATAGCGCCAACAGCCCATATTGCACACATAGCAAGCAAGTAATAAAAAATAGCAGCATTAACAAACAACCTTATTAGGTTATATTGTTTTTGTTTTTTAAAGTCCGTATAAAAATGATAAAAATACACATAGGAAGTAATAGCAAAAACACTAAGTAACACTATAGAAAACACGTTATACCCTTGCCATGGAAAACTAACAAGCATCAAGCCTACACTTATTAATTCAATACTAAATAACCATTTATATTTTCTTGAAAAAGCAACATTTTTATCTAAAAAAGCAACATTAAATAAAACAGTTGTAGTTATAAAAGCCCATCCTAAAAAAGTAACATGTGAATGTGCTTGAAGTACTTTGTTGTAATTTAAAAACGGAAGTGTTATAACTAAATTTAACCGCATAAGCCAACCATAAAGGGTCGCTATAAAAAAAAGAAATAAAGTCCCTTTTAAATAAACAAAAGCGTGTTTCATACTGCATGCTAAATTTAGAATAGCAAAAGTACTACAAAAAACAGAGAATTCTTACTATATTTTTAGGTTTATTAACAATTTGGTAACACCAAAAAAGGGCTTTAAAACACCTTTTTATAGTATTTTTGGCTACAATTTAAAAATTAAATCCAAGATTATGGAACACGTATATTTTTTAATGATTATAGCTTTAGCTGTTTTAGCCGTTATAGACCTTATTGTAGGTGTAAGTAATGATGCCGTAAATTTTTTGAATTCTGCCATAGGTTCTAAAGCCATTTCGGTAAAAAAAATATTAATTATAGCCAGTTTGGGTGTGCTCGTAGGTGCGCTTACTTCTAGCGGTATGATGGAAGTAGCACGTAAAGGCATCTTTAATCCTGGTATGTTTGCTTTTCAAGATATTATCTATATTTTTATGGCAGTAATGATTACCGACATACTACTTTTAGACGTATTTAACACTTTAGGAATGCCAACTTCTACAACAGTATCTATAGTATTTGAGCTTTTGGGAGCTGCCGTAGCGATGTCTTTAATAAAAATAGCTGCTTCAGACACAGAAACTGTTAGTTATATTTGGAAATATATTAATTATAGTACGGCTATATTAATTATAATGGGAATATTATTATCCGTAGCAGTAGCATTTACTGTTGGAGCAATCGTGCAATTTATTTCTCGTTTGATTTATTCATTTCAGATTAACTCAAGACCAATTATAGTAAACACTTTGTTTGGAGGTTCTGCATTAACGGCAATTTCTTATTTTATTTTTATAAAAGGCTTAAAAGGATCTAGTTTTTATAAAGATATTAAACATGTTTTGGATGAAAATTTAGTACTTATAATTGGAGGAGGATTTCTATTTTGGTTAATATTTTCATATTTGGCGACCAAAATATTTAAATGGAATGTGTTAGTTATTATCATTGCCGTAGGTACGTTTTCATTAGCCATGGCGTTTTCGGGTAATGATTTAGTAAATTTTATTGGAGTACCTATTGCAGGTTGGAATTCTTACGAGGCTTGGCATGCAGCCTTTCTAGCTCATGGCACCGCTGCTACTGATTTTCCTATGAGTGTTTTGGCAGAAAAAGTACCTTCTAATGACTTCTTATTACTAGTGGCGGGAGGTATAATGGTTCTTACTATTTGGTTTTCATCTAAAGCCAAAGATGTTATAAAAACTGGTGTAGATTTGTCACGTCAAGATGAAGGAACAGAAAAATTTAAACCCAATAACACGGCACGTTTTGTAGTGCGCATTGCCATAGGGTTAAACAAGGTTTTTAGCAGTATAATTCCTAAGAAAACCTTACAAAAAATAGACAAACAATTTCAGCGACCTGTAGTAGTACTATCCAAAGAAAAAAGTTTTGAAGCACCTGCTTTTGATATGGTTCGTGCTTCGGTAAATTTAGTTGTAGCAGGAATACTGATTACCATAGGGACATCATTTCACTTACCACTCTCTACAACTTATGTAACCTTTATGGTTGCTATGGGAACATCACTTGCCGATAGAGCTTGGGGAAGAGAATCTGCCGTGTATCGTGTCTCTGGAGTACTAAATGTAATTGGCGGATGGTTTCTTACAGCCTTAGTTGCTTTTACAGCATCTGCAATAGCGCTGTATCTTATCCACATAGGAGGTCCTGCTATGATTGCTGTTTTACTAGCCCTAGTATTTTTTCTTATTGTTAAAAACTACATAAATCACAGTAAAAAAGTCAAAAAAGAAGAACAGGCTAGACAACTAAAAAAAGCGGAATTAAAAACAATTAGCGAGGTGATAGATCAAAGCTCAGACCATATTACTGAGGTGCTTACACGCATTATAAAACTCTATAATGCTGTAATAAAAGAATTAGCAACTAATGATTTAAATAAATTATCAAAATCTAAAAAACACGTTAATAAACTAAATGAGGAAATCAATGTTTTAAAAGATGATGTGTTTGATTTCATAAAAGGATTAGACGATACTTCTGTAGAAGCAAGTCGTTTCTACATTTTAGTATTAGCTTCCTTACAAGATATTGCACAATCTATGGAATATATTGTAAAATCTAGTCATAATCATGTGAATAACAATCATAAACCGCTTAAAAAGTCGCAAAACAAAGACTTGATAGCCATACGAAACAAACTAGGAGATTTTATAGATGATATTAAACTTTTATTTAATGCTAATAATTTCTCAGATTTGTCATCTATTACAACCGAAAAAAATGAAGTTTTAAATCACGTGTCTGAATCTATAGATAGACAGATAAAACGCATTAGAACTGAAGAAACGAGTAAGAAAAACTCTAGTTTATATTTTGGTCTTTTATTAGAAACTCAAGATTTTATCAATGCCATAGAAAAAATATTGAATTTATATCAAAATTATTATACTAGTATTAATAAAAATAAGATATAATTAGACTAGGTGTTTTTAATGTACTGTATTACAATAATTGCAGAAAAATAAAGTTTTAGTACTACAATAAACTTTAGTATAAATAGAATTATTATCTTTGCAATCTTGAAAAACATAAAACAGTACACACTGAAACGATTTTTTTACATAAGCATGTTGCTTTTAGCCTTTAACACCCAAGCTCAACGTTATGAGCTCGGCGGTTTTTTAGGCGGAAGTAATTTTATAGGAGATGTAGGTAAAACACAATATATTAGTCCTGAAAAAATTGCTTATGGCGCTTTTTTTAAATGGAATATAAATGATCGTTTTTCAGCTAAATTAAGCTATAACTATACCAATCTTTTTGCAGCTGATTCCTTGTCATCTAGTCCAGGGAGATATTATAGAAATTTTAAAGTAGGAAGTAATATTCATGAATTTGGATTAGGATTTGAATTTAATTTCTTTCCGTACGATTTAAATGATTTAGGCACTCATCAAACTCCTTATATATATGTAGGTGCTGATTATTTTTCATTTAAAGACCGCTACCTAACAGACACAAATACTATTGGTTATAATACTAACTTTACCTACGCCATGCCTTTTGCTGTGGGTTATAAAGTTGCTTTTGTTAATCATTTTACTGTAGGAGCAGAAGTAGGTATTCGCTATACATTTACTGACAACATAGATGG
>CAYPAK010000045.1:6612-8856 GCA_964408665.1 uncultured Flavobacteriaceae bacterium
GGCGTGAAAGCAGTACGAAATACCGTAGAAGCTGCTGCTGAATTAGGCATAGAAGCATTAACGCTATATGCATTTTCTACAGAAAACTGGAATAGACCCAAAAAAGAAGTTGACCGATTAATGAGCCTTTTGGTAAGCTCCTTAAATAAAGAATTAAAAACATTTGTAAAAAACGAGATAAAGCTTAAAGCAATAGGAAATATTGAAGCCTTACCCGAAAAAACATTCAAAACGTTACAAAAAGTAATTGAAGCTACAAAAAATCATCAAAAAATGACTTTATCGCTCGCTTTAAACTACGGAAGTCGCGATGAAATCATAAATGTTGTTAAAAATATAGCTGAAAAAGTTAAAAATAATATAATTAATACCGAAGATATTGACCAAGTCATAATAAATGAGCATCTTTACACCCAGAATTTACCAGAGGTAGATTTATTAATTAGAACTAGTGGCGAAAAACGCATCAGTAATTTCTTGCTTTGGCAGATTGCCTACGCAGAATTAGTATTTACAGATGTACTTTGGCCTGATTTTAAAAAAGAAGATTTATATGATGCCATTATTGACTATCAAAATAGAGAACGAAGATTTGGAAAAACAAGTGAACAACTCAAATAGAATGAGAAAAAATTACGCACAAAAGCTACTAATGGCTTTTGCAATACTATTTATTGCTTTTACTGCTAATGCTCAAAAACTAGAGCAAGGCAAAGAATACATCATTAACAATATAAAAGTTACTGGAGTAAAAACCTTTAATGAGCAAACAGTGATTACCTTTGCAGGTTTACGCAAAGGACAAACCATCACCTACCCTAGTCAAAAAATTAGTGCTGCAATTAAAAAGCTTTGGAAGTTAACTTACTTTAAAGATGTGCGTCTTTATGTTACTAAAGTAGATAATAACTTGATAGACCTAGAGCTGAATATAGAAGAATTGCCTAAAATTACTGCCGTAACAATAAAAGGAGTAAAAAAACAAAAAGGAAGAGACTTACTAAAAGAAACTGGTCTTAAGAAAGGAAAAATGGTAACCGAAAACTTACTAGTTACCTCTAAAAACTATATTGCAAAAAAATATATAGAAAAAGGATTTTTAAAAGCAAAGGTTACAACAGTTGTTACTAATGACTCTAGTGATTCATTAGTGAAAAATGGTGCTAAATTAGTAGTAAACCTAGATAAAGGAAAACGAGTAAAGGTTAAAGAAATACGCTTTCATGGTGTAAAAGAAATGCCTATCAAAAAATTAAAAAAAGCATTTAAAAACACCAAAGAAAAAAATATAACACACGTCTTTAAATCTTCAAAATATGTTAAAGGCAAATACAAAGAAGATTTAACCTCTTTAATAGATAAGTTTAAAGAAAAAGGATATCGAGATGCACGTGTTATTCGCGATTCTGTATCCTATAATGATGATAATACTATAAATATAGATTTATTTCTTGAAGAAGGACGTAAACATTATTTTGGAGATATTAAATTTGTAGGAAATGCCGTTTATTCAGATAGACAACTTAACCAAATACTCCATGTAAAACGTGGCGATGTATATAATGGAGTTTTATTAGAAAAACGCATTAGAGACGACAGTAAACCTGACGCTAATGATGTGAGTAACCTTTATCAAAATTCTGGTTATTTATTTTCTAATATTAACACCATAGAAACTGGTGTAGCAAAAGATACTATCAATTTTGAAATACGTATTCATGAAGGAAAACCAGCACGTTTTGATAGAGTAACCGTAAAAGGCAATATAACAACTAATGACCACGTAATCTACAGAAACATACGTACCAAACCAGGTGCATTATACAAAAAATCTAATATCATACGTACTATTCGTGAGTTAGGACAAGTAGGCTTCTTTGATGCAGAACATATCGTTCCAAATATTAAAAATGCCAACCCAGCAGATGGAACCGTAGATGTAGAATATGAAGTTGCCGAAAAAGGCTCAAGTCAAGTAGAACTCTCAGGAGGATATGGAGGAACAGGCTTTATAGGAACACTAGCTTTGTCATTCAACAACTTTTCTATTAAAAATATTTTTAACAAAAAAGCATACCACCCAGTACCTCTAGGAGATGGGCAGCGCATATCATTACGTTTGCAAGCAAGTACAAACTACAGTGTATCTAGTTTTTCATTCTCGGAACCTTGGTTAGGCGGTAAAAAACCTGTAAACTTCTCGGTATCATACTCACATACTGCACAGTTTAGATATGATTGGCA
>CAYPAK010000045.1:8956-10917 GCA_964408665.1 uncultured Flavobacteriaceae bacterium
CCACACACCGCATTAGGAAGTACAGATTTTAGCACTATCTATAATGACCCTGAATTTACTACTATAAATGGAGACCCACTAACAGCAAAAATAGATCAAAAACGTTTTGGTTGGTTAGAGTATTACAAAGTAAAATTTAATGGTGAATGGTACACTAATATAGTAGGAAAAATGGTCTTAAAAACTTCGTTTGACTTTGGTTTTTTAGGCGCATATAATAAAGATAGAGGCGTTATACCATTTGAAAGATTTCAATTAGGAGGAAGCGGACTAAATGGCGGATACAACTTAGCAAGTGCCGAAAACATAGCATTAAGAGGTTACAAAGACCAAAGTTTGTCTTCTACAAATGGAGGAACTGTATATAATAAATTTTCTATGGAAATGCGTTACCCACTTACTTTAAAACCACAATCTTCTATATATGCACTAGCCTTTATGGAAGGAGGAGCTGCTTATAATGGCTTTGAAAACTATAACCCATTCCAGTTGTACCGTTCTGCAGGAGCAGGAATACGTATCTTTATGCCAATGTTTGGGCTTTTAGGAATAGATTTTGGACATGGATTTGACGCTTCTCCGCAAGACAGATTAGAAGGGAAAACAAAACACGGTTGGGAGACCCATTTTATTTTAGGTAAACAGTTTTAAAAACTTTGGCACGATATTTTCTATTAATTAAACACAAGCAATTATGAAAAAAGTTCTTTTACTAGTAGTACTAAGCTTGACAGTACTTACACAAGCACAACGAGGCACACGTATCGCTTTTATAGATATGGAATATATATTAGAAAACGTTCCTGAATACCAAAAAGCACAAGCACAACTAGAAGCAGGAGTTTCTAAATGGATAGCAGAAGCACAGCATAAACAAACAGCAATAGATGCATTAAAAGATGCGCTAGAAAAAGAAAAAATACTGCTTACTCCTGAGCTTATAGAAGATAGAAATGCTGATATAGCAATTCTAGAAGAAGAACTATATCAATATCAGCAAAAGAAATTTGGTGCAGATGGCGATTTAATTAAACGTAAAAAAGAATTAATAAAACCGATACAAGATCAAGTTTTTGATGTGGTTCAAATGATTCGTAAAGCAAAAAAATACGATTATGTTTTTGATAAATCTAGCAAAGAAATAATGCTTATAGCGGCTAATGACAAATTAGATATCAGTAAGCAAGTAGTAAAGCGGTTAAAAAGTAAAGAAAAACAAGCAAACATAAAGCGTAAACGCAAAAAAAGAAACAAAGGAAAAAGTAAAACTACAGCACCAAGTAAAGCACAACAAAAAAATATTGATACTCGAAACAAAACTCAAGAAGCACGCAAAAAAGCCCTTGAAGAACGTAAAGCTGCAGCTGCAAAAGCACGCGAAGAGCGTATCAAAAAAGCACAAGAGCTTAGAGAACAAAAAATAAAAGCGCGTGAAGAACGCAGTAGAAAAGCAAAAGAAAAAAAGTAAACAAGAATATTAATAATTAAACAAGAAAGAAAATGAAACAATTTAAATTAGTAGTAGTAGCAATAGCATTATTTTTAACAGCAGGTTACACACAAGCACAAGAGATTGCACACATTAATGTGTCTGAATTAGTACAAGCTATGCCAGCAATGAAAGCTGCACAAGCAGAACTTAAAAAATTAAGTGAAACATTTGATGCAGATTACAAAGCAAAAATGACTGCCTTACAAGCTAAAGTACAAAAGTACAATAAAGAAGCAGCAACTGTTTCTGCAGAAGTAAACAACACCAGACGTAAAGAGGTAGAAAATGAGCAAGCAAGTATTCAACAATATGGTCAAACTGCTCAAGCAGAACTTGGCAAAAAACAACAAGCGCTACTTTCTGCAATAGAAGCAGATGTAAAAAAAGCCATTACTGCCGTAGCAGCAGCAAAAGGATACAAATATGTATTAGATGCTAGTGCTGGCGGAAGTGTACTTGTAGCAAATGG
>CAYPAK010000046.1:0-10733 GCA_964408665.1 uncultured Flavobacteriaceae bacterium
TCTTTAATTAATTCATCTATAATCTTACGTGTTTTAGCACTATTCCAGTCCGTAACACCAGTTTCTTGCACCACTATTTGTCCTCCTTTACTAATGATAAAAGTAGTTGGTATTTTGCTTACATCAAATTCTTTAGGCATCATATTGTATTTATTATAAATAGGCATAGTAAAGCCTTTCTTTTTTAAGAAGGATTTTATTTTCTCGGTATTTTCATTGCTTACAAATACAAATTGAATCTTATCATCATAATCATCATAAAGACGTTGTAAACTTGGCATTTCTGCAACGCAAGGCGGACACCAAGTAGCCCAAAAATTAACTAAAAGCACCTTGTCAGACTTTAGTTCTTCTAGTTTGAGCATATTACCATCTAAATCTTGAAGTTGCCATTGGTAACTGTTAAATACTTTTTGGTTTTCTCTTGATATCGTTGATGCCGAAAAAGGCAAATGACTAATTACATTTCTAAGCATCCATTCGCGCGATGTTGGAATAAACATCACAATGATTAATACAATAAATATAATGTTTGAAATGTTATCTTTTAGTTTCATAATATACTTTTTTTCTTTTGGTCGAAATAATTTAGCAGTGTTTACATTTTAGTAGCCTCTATTTTGGCATAAAGGGCTTCCCATTCTACCTCAAGTTTTGTTAATGTTTCTTTTTTGCTGTCATAATTTGCAAAAAAATCAGCTTCAAGCGATGTGAAATTCTCTGCAACTTGTTTGTCAAACCCTTTGAGTTCTGCCTCTAACTCTTCCATAAGTCGTTCTACTTTGCTAAAGCGATTTTTAAGTTGTTTCTGTGCTTTGTCAAAGGCTTTTTGTTCTTTGTACGATAATGTATTAGCTGTAACTTCTTTAACTTTTGTAATGGTTTTCTCTTTTTTAACCTTTTCTACCTCACGCATATTTTGCATTTTCTTTTCGGTCAGAAAATAATTAATATCGCCTAAATAATGCTTTATTTTATGATCGTGAAATTCATAAACATTATCGGTTAAATCTTTTAAGAAATCCCTGTCGTGAGAGACTACAAGCAACGTGCCTTCAAATACATTTAATGCATTTTTTAAAACGGTTTTAGAGGGAATATCCAAGTGGTTTGTAGGCTCATCCATCACCAAAACATTAAAAGGATGAAGCATCATTTTGCATAATGCCAAGCGGTTACGCTCTCCTCCAGAGAGTACTTTTACTTTCTTATCTACATCATCACCTCGAAACAAAAACGCACCCAACATATCGCGCACTTTTACACGGTTAGAGTCTGTAGCTGCATCAAGCATCGTGTCTAGTACCGTTTTTTCACCATCAAGATAATGCGCTTGGTTCTGTGCAAAATAACCAATTTGCACATTGTGTCCGAGTTTAAACTGACCAGTATAATCGGTGATTTCGCCTACTATTATTTTGGCTAATGTAGATTTTCCTTGCCCGTTTTGTCCTACAAAAGCAATACGACTGTTACGGTCTATGAGTAGATTTATATCTTGTAGCACTTTCTTGTCGCCATAGTTTTTGTAGAGGTTTTCGGCTTCTACAACTACTTTTCCTGGTTGTATAGACATCGGAAAGGACACGCGCATAGCGGCATTATCTACTTCATCTACTTGTATGCGTTCTACTTTGTCTAGTTTTTTGATAAGCGATTGTGCAAAGGCGGCTTTAGATGCCTTGTACCTAAATTTTTCTATTAAATCTTCCTGTTCTTTAATTTTTATATCTTGGTTTTTCTTGGCTTGAAGCTGTTTTTCCATAAGCTCGGCGCGTTGCACTAAATATTGCGAGTATGGTTTGTTATAATCATATATTTTGCCCAATACTACTTCAATAGTTCTGTTGGTTATGTTATCCAAAAACATTTTATCATGCGATACTACAACTACAGCGCCTGTAGTCTTTTTAAGGAAGCCTTCAAACCAAATAATAGACTCTATATCTAAGTGATTGGTAGGCTCATCAAGGAGTAAAATATCATTATCTTGAAGCAATAATTTGGCTAGTTCAATACGCATACGCCAACCTCCAGAAAAGGTATCTGTTTTTTTATGAAAATCTTCGGAAGAAAAACCCAATCCCTTGAGTATTTTTTCGGTATCACCTTCATAATTATAACCACCCAAAAGTCCAAATTGCTGCGAATGCTCATCCAAATCATGGATAAGTTGCATGTAACTTTCGCTTTCATAATCTGTTCTTGTAACTAATTGTTCATTGATTTCGGCTATCTTTCCTTCTAAAAATTTGATTTCCTCAAAGGCTTGATAGGCTTCTTCAAGGACTGTTCTTCCTGGCACAAAGTCTATATCCTGTCTTAAAAAACCTATTTTTACATCTTTTTCGTAGGCTAATGTCCCTGAATTGGGTTCTATATCTTTAGATAATATTTTGAGCATGGTAGATTTTCCAGCACCGTTTTTTCCCACTAGACCCACGCGGTCTCCAGCATTGAGACGGAAACTGATACTAGAAAACAAGGCTTCTCCTCCAAAAAGTATTGATAAATTATGTACGTTAAGCATTAATTGTTATAGATTATTTAATAAAAATATTTAGTTTTGCAAAGTAACTAAAAAAACTAACGCTATACTAAAGCATACTACTGTTTTAATTTAGCTAAAAACTAAGATATGGAAAAAGAACCATCAATGCTTAAAAGTATTGCAGAACAAAAATGTCCTAACTGCCGCGAAGGCGATTTATTCAAAGAGAAAAACCCATTAAAACTAAAGCATATTTTTGACATGAACGATAACTGCCCCGTTTGTGGTTTAAAACAAGAAATAGAGCCTAGCTTTTTCTATGGCGCTATGTATATTAATTATGCTTTTGGCGTGGCACAAGCAGTTGCTACATTTATTATTACATTTTTTGGTTTTGGCTTGCGTGGCGGAGAGTTGGTGCTAGCTATTTTTGCGGTATTACTTTTAACTTTTCCATTTTCACTACGTTGGTCAAGAGTATTATGGAGTCATATGTTTATTGGCTATAAATCTAAAGAATTTAAAAAATAATGAAAAGAATAGCTGTATTCTGTGGGGCAAGTATAGGAAAAAACACTATTTATAGTGAGCAAGCAAAGGCTTTAGGTTTGTTTATGGCTAATGAAAATATAGACTTGGTTTACGGTGGCGGTAAAATAGGTTTAATGGGTGTTTTAGCAGATACAGTAATGCAAAATGGGGGAGAAGTGATAGGTGTTATTCCAGAACATTTGCGCCACGAAGAAGTAGAACATACCGAAGTTACCGAAATGCGTATTACCAAAACTATGGCAGCTCGTAAGATAGTAATCAGTCAACTTGCCGATGCATATATAGCCCTTGCAGGAGGTTTTGGCACTTTAGACGAGCTTTTTGAAGCCTTAACTTTGGGGCAATTAGCTATAGAGAATAAACCTGTAGCGTTGCTTAATACCAATGGTTTTTATGATAATGCCTTAAAGCAGTTAGATGTTATGGTGCAAGAAGGTTTTTTAAAACAAACAAACCGCGATATGCTTTTGGTCGCTGATACTGTTGAAGCACTATTCTCTTTGATGAAAAAATACAAAGCACCACCTTTAGGAAAAGTGATTAATACGGTGGCTAGTAGTTAATTCCCATCACACCATCGCAACCATTAAAATGGTTTTCGTAGCGTTCGCAGTTTACTTCTTTGGGTAGTGCTATTCCGTGTTCTATATACTCAAAAAGCAGCTTACTCATAGCAGGAGCTATCATCACGCCGCGTGTACCAAGTCCGTTTAAAACATACATATTTTTATACTCGGGATGCCTTCCTACAAGTGGTCTTCTGTCTCGAACCGTAGGACGAACACCTGCTTTTTGGTCAATTACTTTGTAGGGAACGGCAAGAAACTTGTCTAACTTTGCTTTTAATTCTTCTCGTTTGCCTGCTGTTGGTGTGTTCGTTTTGTCATTCCAATCAAAAGTAGCAGCTACAAAAAACTGCTTATTCCCTATAGGTAAAAGGGTAATTCCTGCTTTGAGTTGCACGTTGAGTTCCAGTTCTGGAGCTTCTATAATTAAGATTTCGCCCTTAGCGCCATCAAGTAATAAATGATTAAAATACGGATTATCATTTACAGCATAACCCTCAGCAAACACAATATGTTTTGCTTTAATGTCTTTATAAGTAATACCGTTTTTGCTATTTTCTAAACTGTCATAATCAAATGTTGTTGCTTGATAATTGCCTTGTTTTTTTAAAGCTTCTTTGTAGCGTAATAAGACTTTAGAAACTAAAATTCGTCCAGAGTTTAAGACTTCGCCATAACCGTAAGGCGCATCAATTCCTTTGATGTTTTTGTGTATTAATTCGCTAGATAAATAGTCGCTTAGTACAGGTTTATCACAAGCAACCATCCAGTTGTTTTGTTCTTCTATACTAGCAAAACGTCTGTAAATAGGAAATTTTTCGATATAGGTTTCGTTAAATTTTTCTTCAAATTGATTAAAAAACGCATAACAAGCCTCTAGTTGATTTACTGCTTCCCAAACCAAAGTGTAGCGTTTGAGTATTACAGGACTAGCAAATCCTCCTGCAACTAATGATGAATTGGGGTTTTCGTTGTCAAGCACTAGAAACGTTTTATTGTGCTCTTCTAGGGTTTTTGCCATAGCGAGTCCTGCTAAGCCAAATCCTACTATGATATAATCTACTGCTTTCATGCTTAGAATTTAAGTTGTAAAAATTCATGTATTAGTATCGCTTCTTTGGCTTCTTTTATATCGTGAACACGCAGTATATTAGCGCCTTTTCCTAATGCAATGCTATTGGCTACACTTGTAGCATTAAGCATATCTAAAGGGCGTTTTCCTAAGGGTTTGTAGAGCATAGATTTTCTAGAAATTCCTACAAGAAGTGGTAAATCGAAGGTTTTAAACTCAGCTAAATTATTTAACAGTTGATAATTGTGTTTTTCCGTTTTCCCAAAGCCAAAGCCTACATCTAATATAATATTTGTAATCCCTTTTTTATGTAAAAGTGCTATTTTTTCTTTAAAAAACTGTTTTACTTCAAGTACAACATCATCATAAGTAGGTTTTTCTTGCATATTTTGAGGTTTACCTTGCATATGCATTAGTACATAAGGGGTGTTTTTTTGAGCAATTACAGTTAATAAATCACTATCTAGACTAAAAGCCGAAATATCATTAATCATACAAGCGCCGTTTGCTAAGGCTTCTTTTGCCACATTAGCCCGAAAGGTATCAACAGAAATATTGATTTCAGGAAAATGAGTTTGTAATAACTGCAAAACAGGAATTAAACGATTTAGTTCCTCTTGTTCACTAATATGTTTGGCGTTAGGACGTGATGAATAGGCGCCAATATCTATAAGACTCGCACCTTCATCAAGCATTTTTTGTACTGCTTGGAGTATGTCTTGCTCATTTTTATACTTTCCGCCATCATAAAACGAGTCGGGAGTAAGGTTGAGAATCCCCATTATTACAGGAGATTTTAAGCTAATAGCGCTATCTTTACAAGAGATTTTCAAATTCATTTTTTTAAGTCCAATATTTATGCGAAATTTACAAAAATTTTTAGATTAAAAATGAATAAAACTTCCAAACAATATAATGCCGTTATCGCTACTTGCCGTGAGCTGTTTATAAACAAAATGACCGATTATGGTAGTGCTTGGCGTATCTTACGTTTACCTTCACTTACAGACCAAATATTTATCAAAGCACAGCGTATTCGTATGATGCAAGAAAACGATGTACGCAAGGTTGATGAAGGCGAAACTTCGGAATTTATAGGTATTATCAATTATAGTATAATGGCTTTAATTCAGCTAGAAAAAGGTATTGCCGAGCAACCTGATATGGATACTGATGAAGCTACAGTTTTATATGATAAACATATTGCCGCTACCAAAAGTTTAATGGAAAATAAAAATCACGATTATGGCGAAGCTTGGCGCGAAATGCGTATTGCTTCACTTACCGATTTGATTTTACAAAAATTATTACGCGTAAAGCAAATAGAAGATAATAAAGGAAAAACATTGGTGTCAGAAGGTATTGATGCTAACTATCAAGATATGATAAATTATGCGGTATTTGCATTAATAAAAATTAACGAAAAAGAAGAGAAATAATGAAAGCAATAACACGATTAATACAAATTATAGTAGGAGCAACCTTTATATTTTCAGGCTTTGTAAAGTTGGTTGACCCTATAGGTTTTGGTTACAAATTAGGCGAATATTTTGAAGCTGATGTCTTGAATTTAGAATTTTTAATTCCCTATGCTTTAGTGATAGCAATATTTGTAAGTATTTTTGAGCTAACCCTAGGTGTAATGCTGCTTTTAGGATATAAAGCCAAGTTCACATTATGGAATATGATGGCTATGATATTATTCTTTACCTTGCTTACTTTTTACACAGCATATTGGCATAAAGTAACCGATTGCGGATGCTTTGGTGATGCGATAACACTATCGCCTTGGGCAACTTTTTGGAAAGACGTATTGCTTGCGGTATTGCTGTTGCTTTTAATAATTAAACAAGATTTAATCACACCGCTTATCAATCTTAAAATAGCAAAATTGGTTACTTTTGCTTCCGTTTTGTTCGGTTTAGCCATTACCTATTATGCTTTGATGCATTTGCCTCCAATGGATTTTAGACCTTATAAAATAGGAAACAATATTAGAGAAGGCATGGAAACTCCAGAAGATGCACCACAAGATATTTATGATTATATTTGGACGTACAAGGTAAACGGTGTTGATACGGAGTTTACAACGCAAGGAGATGCTCCTGATACCGATGGCGAATATGTAGCTGTGCGCACCGTATTAGTGCAAGAAGGTTATGAACCGCCAATTCACGATTTTACTATAGAAAATGATGAAGGTGATTTTACCGATATGTACCTCGATGAGCCCAAAGTATTGGTAGTTGTAGCTTATAATTTAGATAAAAGCGAAATGCAAGGTTTTGAAAATGTAAAAAAAGCAGCAGAACGTGCTTTGGCCAAAGGCTATAAAGTAATAGCACTTACATCTTCTGCAGAAAAAGCGCCGATAGTAAAAGAAAAATACCAATTACCTTTTGATTTTTTCTTTGCTGACGAAACAGCACTCAAAACTATTATTAGAGCTAATCCTGCTTTAATGACTTTAGAAAAAGGAACTGTAAAAGACAAAAAGAGTTGGCATGATGCAGCAGATTTAAACTTGTATTAAATGAATACTTTTTTAGTACAAATAGAAAATATATTTGAAAAAATAAAACATTTTTGGGAATCTAAATATGTAATGCGTACCCTTAGCCGATTGCTAGTATTGACTTTTTTAGCAAGTGCTATATTAAGTCTTTTTCGCGTAATAGGTTGGGTAGATTTTGGTAATAAATCATTAAATAATCCTTTTTTTGCTATAGATATTGCCTTTACAATGCTGCTTATTGCCGAGCTGATGAGTTTGATATTTATTTTGCCTAAATCGGTAGCTAAGTCAGTTGGAAAGCAGTTTGAGTTACTCTCTCTTATTTATATTCGTTCTGCTTTTAAAGAATTTAGCCATATTCATAAGATGAAATGGAGTGAAATGGGCGAGTCGGTTTATTATATGTTTGCTTATGCCTTTACCGCAATAGCTATTTTTACGATAATGGGCTTTGTATATAAGCATCAAAAACACAGTAAAATATGTGATTTTGAACAAGATCAAAGACGCTTTATCCGTGGTAAAAAATTAATAGCCTTGTTGCTGTTAATTGCATTTTTGGGAATAGGAGTTTATGATGTGAAGTATTTTTTTACCGATGGTGTTTATTTGCACTCGTTTCATATATTTTATGAAGTGCTTATTTTTGCTGATATATTTGTGTTGCTAATCGCTTTGCGTTACACCTTGAATTACTATAAAATATTTAGATATTCGGCATTTGTGCTCGCTACAGTTTTTATCAGAATATCATTAACCGTAGAAAAACCGTATAACCTTATTACAGGCTTGGTAGCGGCTATTTTTGTGTTTGTAGTGACCATTACCTACAACTATTTCTTGCCAGTAGATAAACTGAAAGATTAATACCCATATTTTTCTTTCCAACGTGTTTTCAAAAATTCACGCATAGCATTTTCACGACTATTGTTTTGTGGTTCAAATAGGGTTGTGTTTTGTATCTCTTTTGGTAGAAATTCTTCTTTGGCAAAATTATTTTCATAATTATGCGCATACTTATAGTCTGCACCGTAACCCAATTCTTTCATAAGTTTGGTAGGCGCATTTCTAAGCGCTAAAGGAACGGACAAATCACCTGTTTTTTGAACCAACTCCTGTGCTTTTCCAATCGCTTGATACGAAGCGTTACTCTTGGCAGAGGTAGCGAGATAAATGGTACATTGACTCAAAATAATACGCGATTCAGGAAAACCAATAGTTGTTACCGCTTGAAAGGTGTTGTTTGCCATAATAAAGGCTGTAGGATTCGCATTGCCAATATCTTCGGAAGCCAATATAAGTAAACGTCTTGCAATAAACTTTGGGTCTTCGCCGCCTTCAATCATACGTGCAAGCCAATAAACGGCTGCATTAGGGTCGCTACCACGTATAGACTTGATAAATGCCGAAACAATATCGTAATGTTGTTCGCCTGTTTTGTCGTAGCGCGCAGGATTCTTTTGTATCTGTTCCAATACTTTTTTATCCGTAAAAATGATTTTATCGCTAGTATTATTTAAAATAAATAATTCAAAAATATTTAATAATTTACGCGCATCACCACCAGATAGTTGTAGTAAAGCATTTGTTTCTTCCAAAACAATATTTTTTGAGCTTAACTGCTCGTCAACTTGCATAGCACGTTGTAGTATAGCTAATAAATTATCCTTATCAAAAGATTTAAGCGTATAAACTTGACATCTTGACAGTAAGGCAGGGATGACCTCAAAACTTGGATTTTCGGTCGTAGCTCCAATAAGAGTAATCCAACCTTTTTCTACAGCAGCAAGCAGCGAGTCTTGTTGTGATTTGCTAAAGCGATGAATCTCGTCTATAAACAAAATAGGGCTTTTAGTTCCAAATAAATTGCCACCACTTTTTGCTTTATCTATAATAGCCCTAATGTCTTTGACACCACTATTTATAGCGCTTAAAGTATAAAACGGACGTTTGCTTTCTAAGGCAATAAGTTCGGCAAGTGTTGTTTTTCCAATACCAGGAGGTCCCCAAAGGATAAGCGAAGGGATAAGACCTGTTTGGAGTATTTTATGCAAAATACCTGTTTCGCCAAGCAAATGTTCTTGCCCAATATAGTCTTGAAGTGTCTTTGGTCTTACGCGTTCCGCTAATGGTTTATTCATACTGTAAAAGTACTATAAATAATAAAACTGTCATTATTTCTGCTTTATTATTTTGGCTAGCTAATTGTATCAGTATTATTGAATGCAATGTGCAAAATGATTTTGCGGAGAATAAAAATGATAATCTCCTTATATTTACGGAGAATAAGTTATATATTTGCAGTATTGTATAATTAAAAGAATGATGACAAAATACATTTATCAATATAAAAATTGGCCAAATTTCACTTGGAATGAGAAAGAAGTACAAGTTATACTTGGGAAAGTACGCCATTTACAAGGGAAGATTTTCGGACAAGTTAGTTCTCTAGGTTTTTCAATAAAAGAAGACACCTTACTTACGACTTTGACACTTGACGTATTGAAATCATCAGAAATTGAAGGGGAGTTATTAAATTACGAACAAGTACGTTCATCCATTGCTAGAAAATTAGGATTAGCATATGCAGGAATGGTATATTCTGATAGAAATGTAGAAGGTGTAGTAGAGATGTTACTTGATGCAACTCAAAATTACACTAAACCGCTTGATGAAAAAAGATTATTTGGCTGGCATGCTGCGCTTTTCCCAACAGGATGGAGTGGGATGTATAAGATATCTGTTGGTCATTATAGAAAAGAAGCGATGCAGATAGTTTCAGGAGCGATGGGGAAAGAAAAAGTGCATTATCAAGCGCCATCACATAATCAAGTAAAATTTGAAATGGACAGGTTTATTGCTTGGTTTAATGAAGATTCTAAATTGGATTTAGTTATTAAATCAGCTATTGCTCATTTTTGGTTTATTATTATTCATCCTTTTGATGATGGAAATGGGCGTATAGCAAGAGCTATTTCCGATTTATTATTGGCACGTTCAGAAGATAGTTCGCAACGATTTTATAGTCTTTCAAGTCAAATGTTATTAGAGCGAAAAAAATATTATAGCATATTGCAAAAAATTCAATATAGTAATGGTGAAATAACCGAATGGCTAACTTGGTTTTTGAATTGTTTATATGATGCTTTAAAGAATACAGAACAAACGATAAAGAAACTGCTTTACAAAGCAGATTTTTGGGATATTCATAAAGATACAGAGTTAAACAATCGTCAGCGATTAATGCTAAATAAAATTCTCGATGGTTTTGATGGGAAATTGAAGACTTCAAAATGGGCAAAAATTACAAAATGTTCTCAAGATACAGCCTTGAGAGATATTAAAGATTTAATAGAAAAAGGAATATTGAAGCAAGAGCAATCTGGTGGAAGAAGTACAAATTACGAATTGAATAGCTAATGATTTAACTAGTTACTCTTATGAATGAAAAGTTAAAATATAATGACGAAATTTGGTTTTATCCATTTATGCTTACCTTATTACTTTGGTTGGTCAAAGGGGTAGAATTACGTTATA
>CAYPAK010000047.1:0-10585 GCA_964408665.1 uncultured Flavobacteriaceae bacterium
CGTGTTATAGAAGGATTATCGCCTTTACGGGCTATTTTGTCTATTTCATCAATAAAAACAATACCACGCTCGGCATTTTCTACATTATAATCGGCTGCTTGTAATAGTTTAGTTAAGATATTTTCAACATCTTCTCCTACATAACCAGCTTCGGTAAGTACCGTAGCATCTACTATGGCTAGTGGCACATTAAGCATTCTAGCGATAGTTTTAGCTAATAATGTTTTTCCTGTTCCTGTATCGCCTACAAGCATTATATTACTTTTTTCTATCTCGATATCATCGGTAGCTTTTTTTTGTAATAAACGCTTATAATGATTATAAACTGCTACTGCAATAACGCGTTTAGACTGCTCTTGACCAATTACATACTGGTTTAAAAATTTAAAAATTTCTTGCGGTCGTTTTAGGGCTAACTCTTTATCTGAAATACTTAAATCTCCTTGAGCAGCACCTAATTCTTCTTCTACAATACCATAAGCTTGTATAATACAGCTTTCGCAAATATGTGCATCTAAGCCTGCAATAAGTAAATCTGTAGCCGATTTTTCTTTACCACAGAAGGAACACGTTAATTCGTCTTTTGCCATTACTTACGTATTAAAATTTCATCAATCATACCGTATTCTAGGGCTTCTTTTGCAGTCATCCAATAATCTCTGTCAGAGTCTTTTTCTATTCTATCAAAAGGCTGTCCTGAGTGTTTTGATATTATTTCGTAAAGTTCATCTTTAAGTTTCAGAATCTCACGAGCTGTTATCTGTATATCAGATGCTTGTCCTTGCGCTCCTCCTAATGGTTGGTGTATCATTATACGCGCATGTGGTAATGCTGCACGCATCCCTTTTTCTCCTGCACCCATAAGCACTGCACCCATAGATGCTGCCATTCCTGTACAGATAGTTGCTACCTTTGGTTTGATAAATTGCATAGTATCATAAATACCTAACCCTGCATAAACACCTCCTCCTGGTGAGTTTATGTATATTTGTATATCTTTATTAGCATCCATACTTTCTAAGAATAGTAATTGTGCTTGTATTATATTCGCTACATTGTCATCTATTGCTGTTCCTAAAAACAAAATTCTATCCATCATAAGACGAGAGAACACATCCATTTGGGTAACATTCATTTGGCGTTCTTCCATAATATAAGGTGTCATACTACTTACTATTTTGTTATAGTGCATACTATTTATACCGTGATGTTTTGTAGCGTATTTTTGAAATTCTTTTCCGTAATCCATTTTATCTGTGTTTTAATATCGTACAAAGGTACGAAATATTTATATGTTTGGTTTTTATGATAATTATAAGCCTAATGCTGCTACTCCTTGCTCAAAGATAATATCTACAGGGATATTTTTATCACTTAGTCTATCTAAATCTTTTTGTAATTGTGCTGGTATGTTACCTTTTTCTTTTACTAATTGTTGTACTGCTTCAAAGTCCCCATTTCCTTGAAGGGTAAGAATGAGTTTTGATAAATCATTCATAGCTTGTGTTATTTTTTCGTAATTAAGGGTGTAAGTACCATTTTCGTTTCGTACAAAAGCACCTTTTTCTTTAAAATAATTAAAACGAACCATGTTAGCAATACCGTGAGAGTCTGCAGCTCCAAAACGCACAGAGCGAAATATACTTGCCATAAATGTAGTCATATAATCTTTCATATCTCCATCTAATTCTCCTTTTTTGTGAAGTTGCATTACCATATAAAGTCCTAAGACATCGGCTTTACCTTCTTCTAATGCTGAAGCTAATTTTTTAAGACTTTTTCGTACTGTTCCTTTACCGTTAATAGTGTTTTTTATACCTAAGCCGTGAGCTACTTCGTGAAACATGGTATTAGCAAAAAAGGCATCAAAAGTAATGTGTTTGCGTTGCAATGGGTCTATTAGTTCATTAGCTATAGGTACTAATATTTTATCAAATTTAGCTTGCATTACATTTTTTAGTTGCAGTCTTCGTGTTCCTTTTTTGAGTTGTACGCGCTCGTCATTTGGTAGGTTAATAGCTATAGTTTTACCTCCAGAATTAGCCTCGCCACTGTAATAAATAGCATCATAAGCATTAAGGTCTGATTTCGTTCCTGGTTTTTCTTGTTTGTATTTAGCTTCAACAGGTAGGTTTTTTTGTAATTCGGGTAAAAAACTTACAAAATGGGCTAGTTTTTTACTCCATTCCATATCTTTTACCAAAACATAACCTTCGTGAGCTGCTTTGTATCCAAATAATTGGTCTTCATAGGTTTCTATAGGTCCTATTACTACATCAAGGTGATTGGTTTTCATATCCATCCAAAGGGCATCACTATTATAATAATCATCGGTAAGCAATGCTTTAGCTCGTGCTAAAAGGTAATTTTTTAACCCTTTATCTTCTACAAAAGCACTAGCTTGCATAAGGTAAGAAGATGCTTTCATTAATTGATCGTGAAATTTATCTTTAAAGCCTACTGCTACAAGTTCGCCTTTTTCATTACGTTCTATAAAAGTATATAAAGAGTCTTTATGCTTTAAGGCGCTTTTCTCAAACTCCTCTTTAGTCATGTCTTTTGGATAATAATTAGCTCCATCAGGTTTTTTACCAAAAGAAGCAATGATAGGTTTGTTATCATCTAACCTATCCCAAGGGCCATAATTTAAGGCTACAAAATCACGGGTATTTTTGTCTTTTATACTTTTTAATAAGGCATCTTTATCGCCATAAGCTTCATACCAAAACAACTCATCCATTACTTTTACCGCTTTGATAAGCAGCGGTATCATTTGTTTTTCTTTTTCGGATAGTTTGCTTAAATCTGTAGTTAGTTTTACAGTAGCATAACTGTTTAATTTTTGTTTCATAGCTTCACGCGTTGTTTTTGATGTGTCTATGGTAGTAACTTGTTTTTTTGGTGTACGTGCTTTTTTATCGTTACAAGCTATAAAAACGCCAATACTTAGTACTAAAAGGATTATTTTTTTCATTATGATTATTATTTATTGAATAATGCAATATTACGGAATTTTACGGAATAAAAAATGCCATTACTTCACTGTAATGGCATTTTTTATATTAATTATAACTAAAATGGTTTATTTACTCACTTTTTTAGCTAATTCTATTGCTTTGTATAAGTTTACTACTGTTCCTGTTCTAGAAAGTGTAGTAAAAGGTACTTTTTTCTCAGCATCACCAGGAAGTTCTACTTCTTGGTCTGTTTTGTTACCACTTAACAAGATGATTTGTTTTACTTGTGCAGCGGTAAGTTTTGGAAAATAAGAACGGATAACGGCAGCTACACCTGCAACAACAGGAGAAGCCATAGACGTTCCGTTAAAGTGCTCATATTTATCATTTGGTATAGTAGAGTATATTTGAAATCCTGGAGCAAATACATCGGTACGTGTTTGACCGTAGTTAGAAAAATCTGTAGGTAGTTTTTCATTGAAATACGGAGTAGAAGCACCAACAGAGATTACATTATCAGCAATTTCAGAAACACCATCTAAGGCTACATCTGTAGGGAAATGTAATTTTCCATCTACATCAGTATTATCATTTCCTGCTGCTTTTACTAGTAATACATCGTGTTTTGCTGCATATTTAATGGCATCTGCAACCCATTCTCTGTGTGGAGAATATGTTTTACCAAAACTCATATTGATTACTTTTGCACCATTATCTACTGCATAACGGATACCAAGAGCTACATCTTTATCATTTTCATCACCATCTGGCACTACACGTACTGACATAATTCTTACATGACCTGCAATACCATTTATTCCTTTGCCATTATTTCTTTCTGCACCTATTATTCCTGCTACGTGTGTAGCGTGTTGTTCTGTTTCTTTGTTTCCTATTACATCATTATCTCCATAGTGCGTATCTGTAATGTCTTCTGGATTGTCATTAAGTACCGCTCTAAAGTTTTCTTTAGTGTTTAAATAATAATCTATTTTACTTTTAAAGTATTTCAAAATTCTTTTCAGACGCTTAGAATCTACTCCTTGAGCAGTCATTCCTGCGTATAAACCTAGCATTTGTTTAAAATCAGCATCTTCTGTTTGTATTGCTTGAACTTCTTCAAGTGTATAGTCTTCTTTTCCTAATTTTTTAGCAATAGCAGCTTTTGACGCTTCATACATATCAGCCATTTTCTTATATTGACCATACATAGTTGTTGCTTTTTCAAACTCGGTTGTATATTCTTCTTTTACTTGTTCGTAAAGTTTAAATTCTGCTTGTTTCTCTGCAGGAACATCGCTAGCGGTTTTTCCTTCGTATAATGGTTTTAGTTTTTTGTAAAGACGTGTTACTTCAAGGTTAGCGCCTTCCATTTTCCCTAAGAAGTTCCAACCGTGTATATCATCTACAAAGCCATTTTTATCATCATCTATACCGTTTCCTGCTATTTCACCAGCATTAGTCCAGATTACATTTTTTAAATCTTCGTGTTCTATATCCATTCCAGAATCTACTACACCTACAATTACGGTAGTTGGCACCATTCCTTCTAAGGCTTTATGTGCTTTATCTGCAGACACACCAGAAATATGGTCATCTAGTAATGATAAATGCATATAATTATCTTTTTCTTTATCTGATAATTCTTTTTTTGCAGTTACTGATACTACTTGATTTTCGCCAGCTACTTTGGCAATATCAATGGTTTTACAACTTGCAAGCCCTAAGGTTAAGGCTAGTGCAATTAATGAAATTTTACGTATTTTCATGAAATATTTATTTTATTGATTTATTAATTAAAAACCTCATCAAAGGTATATGTTTTATCTAAACGGACACCTTTTTCGGTATGTTTTACGGTGCAAAGTTCATTACCTGCATCGTGCTCCAAAAATAAGAAATATTCTTGGTCTGCTGCTTTATTTAAGAATTTTAACTTTTCATTAAGAGTTAGTAGTGGTCTGGTGTCGTAACCCATAACATAAGGCAATGGAATATTACCAACCATAGGTAGTAAATCTGCCATAAAAATAAGTTTTTTTCCTTGATAATCTAACATAGGAATCATTTGTTTTTCGGTATGCCCATCGGCAAGAAAAATATCAAAACCTAATTCAGAATTTTTAATCAAATCACTATTTTCTGGGAGTTTTACATAGTTTAACTGCCCACTACTTTCCATAGGATTGATGTTTTCTTTTAGAAAAGAAGCTTTCTCGCGTGCATTGGGTTCTGTAGCCCATTTCCAATGGTTTTTATTAGACCAAAATTTAGCATTTTTGAACGCTGGCTGTAAGAACGTATGGTCTTTGTTGTATTCAATAGCGCCTCCACAATGATCAAAGTGTAAATGCGTAAGAAAAACATCGGTAATATCATCGCGATGAAAACCGTATTTAGCCAAAGAACTATCCAGAGAAAAATCGCCAAAAAGGTAGTAATACGAAAAGAATTTATCCGATTGTTTATTACCAACTCCAGTATCTATAAGAATAAGTCTGTCACCATCTTCTATAAGCATACAACGCATACTCATATCTATAAGATTATTACTATCCGCAGGATTGGTGCGTTGCCAAAGTGTTTTTGGAACTACACCAAACATAGCTCCACCATCAAGTTTAAAATTACCTGTTTCTATAGGATATACTTTCATAAAGTTTTACTTTGTTACAAAGATAGTTATTGTTTCCTTTTCTTTATTAAAATATAGTGAGTTTTTTTGCGTTTTAATTTTTATAAAAACAAAAAAATACAACTTATGAAAAAATTAATTGCCTTATTCGCTATTAGCACTTTACTATTTTCTTGTAAAGATGATGAACCCACACAAACAGATGAAACACCTACTTTTGGGCTGGTAGGAACACATCAAACAGCAACTTATTCTCTAAGTACAAATGATAAGTCAACTGTTTATTATCCAACAGATATCGCTACAATGGATCATAAAACGCCTGTTATTTTCTTTATTTCAGGTTGGTCAAGTACCACACCTGCATCGCAATATGATACTATGTTTAAGTTTATAGCAAGTCACGGTTATACGGTTATATACCAACTACAAGGAGCCGTAGCTACTTCTACTTATGCTATAAATGGACTTGATACTTTTTTGGCAAGTGCCGATGCTACTATACAAAACATTATACTTCCTAATATAGACACTTCAAAAATAGGTGTTTTAGGACACTCTGCAGGAGGAGGAATAACCCTTACAATATTAAAACATTTTTCAGATATGGGTTATGGAGCAAATGGTCGTCTTGTAATGATGTATGACCCTTGGTTTGCTTTTAATATGAATGAAACTGATATTCAAAGTTTACCTAGTAATACCAATGTTATTTTAGAACAGTTTGGAAATAGAGGAAATAATGATGCTAATGGAACTGATGCTCGTATACCATTAACACTGTATTCGCTACTTAGTTCTATTCCAAGTAATCACAAAGATTATTATGTTTATGACGGGCAAAATGCAGATCACACATATCCGTATGGAAATGGTCGTCCGTATGCTGATATGCAAGGGATTTTAAAACCTTTAGATGCGTTAATGTATTTCACTTTTGATAATAACCAAAGTGAAGGTGCTCGTGTTGCTGCCTTAGAAAACGGTAATGATAATCCTTATGATAATGGTAACGGAATACAAGAGGTATTAGCGCAATACCAATACCCTTGTGATGGTTCAAATACACTTATCAATTATTGTGCTATTGTTCCTTAAGCGATAAAATGAATAAAAAAAGCGACATTAGTTATAGTAATTAATGTCGCTTTTTTTTAGTGTGTTAATGCTTTTTGTATCGCTTCGTAATTTGTAAGTCAAAACTTTTTGATACTTAACAAAGCTGCTCTCAATCTATTAAAAAATAAAAAACAAGAAAAATAGGTGTAAAAAATATAAAACATTATTTTTGTTAAATATATATAATATTGAGGATATAAATTTATGAGTAAATCGAAAATATCCATACGTTTTTTTGATGACCGTGAAGTACGAGCCGTTTGGGATGAACAAAATGCCAAATGGTGGTTTAGTGTTCTGGATATTGTTGCTGTGCTTACCAATCAAGATGATTATACTAAAACACGCAACTATTGGAAATACCTTAAAGCCAAATTGAAGAAAGAAAATAGCCAGTTGGTTAGCGCTACTACCCAACTGAAATTAGCTGCGGCAGACGGCAAACAATATAAATCTGACATGCTTGATTACAATGGTATTATTGCTTTGGGCAAAACATTCCCTGGAACAAAAGCCAATCGCTTTATTGAATGGTTTACATATAGCGATGAAAGTATTGACGGTAAAAGTAAAACAAAAGCCTATGCTCTGTTTGAAAGTTCACTCATTGATAATATAGAAGTTGGAACAACAAAAGGTTTGCAACAAATACACGCTTATTTATTTGGAGGCTTATATAGTTTTGCGGGGCAAATAAGAGAAAAAAATATTTTAAAAGGAGGATTTCAATTTGCCGTATCAAGATTTTTAGGCGACACTTTAAAACAAATAGACGCAATGCCTGAAACTACATTTGACAAAATCATTGATAAATATGTGGAAATGAATATTGCACACCCTTTTATGGAAGGTAATGGAAGAAGTACTCGAATATGGTTAGATTTGATATTAAAAAAACGTCTAAAAAAATGTGTAGATTGGAGTAAAATAAGTAAGCATGAGTATATGAATGCAATGATGTTAAGTCCAACAAAAAGTAGTGTTCTAAAAATGCTATTGAATAATGCATTAACCATAAAAATAAATGACCGTGAAATGTTTATAAAAGGTATTGATTACTCATATTACTACGAAGAAAATGAATAAAAAATGATGACAATAACAACTGACAAAACACTATTAGATATTGATTTTATATATGGTTTTTTGCACAAGAGTTATTGGGCAAAAAACAGAACAAAAGCGCAAATACAAGAAACTATTGCTAACTCATTATGTTTTGGTATTTTTTTGTCAGATAAACAAATAGGGTTTGCACGAGTAGTTACTGATAAAGTGATTTTTTCTCACCTTATGGATGTTTTTATAGCGCCTGAACATCAAGGGAAAGGTTATGGTAAAATAGTATTAGAAACTATCTACAAACATCCTGATTTAATCAATGTAACACATCACTATTTGCACACTAAAGATGCTCATTCTTTTTATCAAAAAATAGGGTTTTCGCAATATGATAAGCCTAAAAACGTAATGCTAAAACATTAATTACTATTTGCTGCGTAATAAGTCGCTAATTCTTTTAAATGTTTTGCTTTGCTTTTTTCGTCTAAAAAAGAATATTGAAACGAATTTTTAGCCAATTCATAGATTTCGCTTTTTGTCAAATCTAATGCTTTTTGTATTGCTTCATAATTCGCATTAACCTGCCCGCCAAAATATGCAGGGTCATCAGAGTTAATAGTTATTTTAAGACCTGAAGCTAGCATTTTTCGTAATGGATGATTTTTTAAATCTTTTACCACTTGAAGTGAAAGGTTAGATAATGGACAAACGGTAAGCGCTATATCTCTATCTACAATATCGGCTATTAGGTTTTCGTCCTCCAAAGCATTATTACCATGGTCTATACGTTGTATATTTAATAAATCTAACGCTTCCCAAACATATTCTGCAGGACCTTCTTCTCCTGCGTGTGCTACAGGAATATAACCTGCTTCTTGTGATGCTTTAAACACGTTTATAAATTTTGAAGGCGGGTTTCCTTTTTCTGAAGAATCTAAACCTACAGCTTTTATTTTATCTTTAAAAGGTAACGATTGCTCTAATGTTTTAAAGGCTTCTTCTTCGCTTAAATGGCGCAAATAAGACATAATAAGTAATGCAGAAACCCCTAGTTTTGCTTTAGCATCGGTTATTGCTTTACTAATACCATTTAGTACCGTTTCAAACGCAACGCCTCTATCGGTATGTGTTTGTGGGTCAAACATAATCTCTGTATGACGCACATTTTGTGCAGCACATTTTTCTAAATAGCTATAGGTTAAATCATAAAAATCTTGCTCTTTGATTAAAACACCTGCTCCTTGATAATAAATATCTAGAAAATCTTGTAGGCAATCAAACTTATAGGCAGCTGCTACTTCCGCTACTGTTTTATAGGGAATAGTTATGCTGTTTCGCTTAGCAATTTCAAACATTAATTCGGGTTCAAAAGAACCTTCTATATGTAAATGTAATTCTGCCTTAGGCATGTTTTTTATAAAATCTTTCATTGCTTATTTTTCTAATTCAATATCAAACTGTGTGAGTATTTTGAATTGATTTAATCGTGCATTAATTTCTTTTTGAGATAAATCAACTACGCGTGCTGTTCCAAATTTTTCTACACAAAACGAAGCTAAATTAGAACCGTAAATAATAGCGTTTTTCATGTTTTCAAAAGAGATGTTTTTTGTTTTTGCAAGGTAACTTATAAAACCTCCAGCAAAAGTATCTCCAGCGCCTGTAGGGTCAAAAACCTCTTCGAGCGGTAATGCGGGAGCAAAGAAAATATTGTTTCCTTCAAAAAGCAAAGCACCGTGCTCTCCTTTTTTGATAACTACATATTTAGGTCCCATTTCGTAGATTTTTTTAGCTGCTTTTACTAATGAATACTCACCAGAGAGCTGTCTTGCTTCTTCATCGTTTATAGTGATAACATCTACAAGTTTTAACACATCTAGTAGTTCGTTTAAAGCAGAATCCATCCAAAAATTCATAGTATCTAACACTACTAATTTTGGTTTTTTGCTCATCTGCTCAATTACCCCTTTTTGTACTATTGGGTGTAAGTTCCCTAGCATTACAAAATCTGCATCTTTATACGATTCAGGAACAATTGGGTTAAAATCTGCCAAAACATTTAAGTCTGTTGCTAGCGTATCTCTAGCGTTTAAATCATTATGATATAAACCTTTCCAAAAAAATGTTTTTTCGCCTTTAATAATTTGAAGTCCTTCGGTGTTTATATTCTTTTCTTTGAATATATTGAGGTATTCCTCAGGAAAATCTTCACCAACTACAGAAACAATAGCGCTTGGCACTTGCATATTTGCTGCTGCAAGACTAATGTATGTTGCTGCTCCTCCTAATATTTTGTCTGTTTTTCCAAAAGGGGTTTCTATAGCGTCAAAAGCTACAGTTCCCACGATAAGTAATTTGCCCATTTTATATATTTTGAGGCAAATATAATGTTATTCTAAAGGATTAGCAATTCTTATTAAAATAATGTGTTATTATCAGGTTTTATGCTTTCTTCATAACCTTCATCAATAAGTAATTTTGTGCTGTTTGCTGCAGCAACTGCAAGTTGGTCACAACGCTCATTTTGCGGATGATTATTGTGTCCTTTTACCCATTGAAAAGCTATTTCATGTTTGGGATAAATTTTTAAAAATCTCCTCCATAAATCAGCATTTTTTTTATCCTTAAAATTCTTTTTAACCCAAGTGAATACCCATTTTTTTGTTACAGCATCTACTACATATTTAGAATCTGTAGTAACGAGTACTTTTGTAGTATTTTTGAGTTTTTCTAAGGCTATTATGACCGCAAGAAGTTCCATTCTATTATTAGTAGTAAGTCGGTATCCTTGAGAAAATTCTTTGCTATAATT
>CAYPAK010000048.1:0-5338 GCA_964408665.1 uncultured Flavobacteriaceae bacterium
GTAGTTAGAAAAGATGATCCAAAAGGTGTTTTTAATAAAGCATTATTTCCGCATAGTATTGATTATAAATGGTCAAGAGATAATTATGGACCGCTACAAATACCTAAAAAAGGCGATGTGGTACCATTAAATAAAAAAACATTTCCACTATACAAACGTTTGATAGAAGTATATGAACATAATGACATCCAATTAGATGGCGATACCGTATTACTTAATGGTAAACCTACCGATAGCTACACTATTAAACAAGATTATTATTGGATGATGGGAGATAACCGTCATAACTCGGAAGATTCTCGTTATTGGGGTTTTGTACCTTTTGATCACGTGGTAGGAACTCCTGTGTTTATATTCTGGAGTTGGGATATGAATGCTAAGAACTTTGGTGAAAAAATAAAATCCATACGTTGGAACAGGGTAATGAGTACCGTAGCAGGAGATGGCGAACGTATTTCCTATCGTTACTGGATTTTTGGAGCTATTTTTCTTTATATTTTATATGGTTTTGTAGCTAGAAGACGTAGAAAGTAAAAGGTTTAAAAGTAACTTAAAAACAACTTTTTAAAGCATTAATAATGCGTTTTCTGTCTGTATCTTTGAGGTTGGAACCCGAAGGAAGGCAAAGTCCTCTTTGGAACAAATCTTCGGAAATACCATTACCATAAAAAGGAAACACTTGAAATACAGGCTGTAAATGCATCGGTTTCCAAAGTGGTCTTGCTTCTATGTTTTCTTGGGCAAGTGCTAGGCGTATTTCCTCTCTTTTTTCGTAAGATTCAAAAACTACGGCAGTAAGCCAACGGTTGGCAAAAAAATCAGCACTTTCTTCTTGAAAAGTGATTGGGTAATTGGCTAATTCTTTTTTATAAAAATCAAAATTGGCACGTCTTGCAGCAATGCGTTTGTCTAGTACTTCAAGCTGTCCACGTCCTATTCCTGCTACAATATTAGACATTCTATAATTGTATCCTACAACTTCGTGTTGGTAATGCGGCGCATTTTCTCTTGCTTGTGTGGCAAGAAATAAGGCTTTGTCAGTATATTTTTTTGATTTTGCAACGAGCGCACCGCCTCCAGAAGTGGTAATTATTTTATTACCATTAAAAGAGAAAATGCCCATTTCGCCAAAAGTACCTGTTTGTTTGTTTTTGTATTTAGCACCGATGGATTCTGCGGCATCTTCTATTACAGGAATATCATATTTTTTGGAAATAGCCATTATTTCTTTCATTTTTGCAGGCATACCGTATAGGTGAACTACAATAATTGCTTTGGGTTTTTTACCATTTGATAAAGATGCTTTAATAGCTTTTTCTAATAAGTCAGGAGACATATTCCATGTGTCTGCTTCAGAATCTATAAGTATAGGTGTTGCACCTTGATAACGAATAGGGTTTATGGTTGCCGAAAATGTAAATGTGGCGGCTAAAACGAAGTCGTCTTTTTGAACACCAAGAAGTATCAAAGCAAGATGTATGGCTGCCGTTCCTGATACTAAAGCTGTGCAAGCTGCTGCATTAGTATAAGTACAAATTTCGGTTTCAAAACCATTGACATTAGGGCCTAAAGGCGCCACCCAATTGGTTTCAAAAGCCTCGTGTATATATTTTTGTTCTTCGCCTGTAAGGTGCGGAGAAGATAACCATATTTTATCCATTGTGAATATTTTTTATCTTATACAAAGTAAGTACTAATTTCGCTAAAATACAAAGTTGTGCTTAGTCCATTTTTGTTATAAAGGCTTCCATGTTTTCTGGGCTAATGATTTTAGTAATAGCATGAGGATAAGCATTGGTAAATGTTTTCGTTATTCTTGCTTTACTGTGTTTGCTCCATTTGAATTCGTATGCAAAAAGCTGCCCATCAATTTCTTCTATATAATCAATTTCTTGTTGTGTTTTTGTTCTCCAAAAATAGGTGTTTGCATAAATATTATGATAGGATAAGAATTTTTTTCTTTCACCAATAATAAAATTTTCCCATAAAGCGCCTAAATCATTCCGAAGTGCTGTTGGTGCATAATTTCCTATTAAAGCATTTCTTATGCCGTTATCATAAAAATAAATTTTCCTTGATTTTTTTAATTCACTTCTTAAATTTCGGCTAAAAGAACTTAGTCGGTATAAAATAAATGATTTTTCTAAAAGCACAATATACCGAGCTACAGTTTCACTATCCAATCCTATTAAATTTCCAATATTATTATAAGAAACCTGGTTGCCGACTTGAAATGCAAGCGCTTGCAATAACTGTATTAATTTATCTGACTTTTTTATTTTATTCCATATTAGAATGTCTTTAAATAAGTAGCTATCTGCTAGAAGTTTTAGTATTCTCTTTTCTTCATTTTGGTTTACCACCACATCAGGATAGTAACCATAGACCATTCTGTGTGGTACTAAATTTAATTCTGTAAGTAAGCCATGATGTTCGGCCATTTCCTCAAAAGATAATGGAAACATTAAATATTCAAATTTTCTACCCGTTAATGGTTCGTTTAGTTCATTGGCTAAATCAAAAGCAGAAGAGCCTGTAGCTATTAATTGGACTTCTTTAAGCTCATCAACAATTATTTTTAACTTTAAACCAATATCTTTTATGCTTTGTGCTTCATCTATAATTACAATTTTATTATTTTTTAAAATGGCTTTAAGCCTTGTTGTAGATGCTTCTTTAAAAAGAGTCTGCACTTCTATATTATCGGCGTTTAGCCATAGCGTTTCCTTTTTGTTTTTAGCTATTTTTTTTAACAAAGTAGTTTTACCGACTTGTCTTGGTCCTAAAATTAATAAAGCTTTTCCTTTGAAGAAATCTTCTTGTATTGTTTTTTCTAATAATCTATTAATCATAATAAATTTTTATACAAAGATAGTAAAATTTTTTAAATCGAAAAAAGTACTATCTTTTTCCGTTTTAAATCGAAAAAAGTACTATCTTTTTCCGAATATAATAATATAAATTTAGTAAAAATAGTAGTTTAATGCCTTTATTTAATTATTCTTGCAGGGTTCCCTACAACAGTTACATTGTCTGGAATGTCTTTGATTACAACAGTTCCTGCGCCAATAATTGCCCATTTTCCAATGTTAATATTTGGTAATATTACTGCTCCAGCACCTATTTGTGTCCCTTCTCCAATATGTACATTGCCACAAAGTGTTGCTCTTGGAGAGATGTGTACATAATCATTAATAATACTGTCATGTTCTATAATTGCTCCTGTATTAATAATGCAGTGTTTACCTATTTTACTAGAAGAATTAACAATAGCATTTGCCATTATTACAGTTCCATGTTCAATAATAGTAGTGTCGTCAATAATAGCACTAGGATGTATTGCTTTGCTAAATGAGTTCTTTGTTAAAAGTGTAGTAGCTATTTTTTTTCGTGTTTTATTATCGCCTATAGCAATGATAAAAGGTGTTTTTGTAGTATAATTAGTTAGTTTTTCTACATCAAAACCTAGTAATTGATAAGGTGCTTTGTCATCATAAAGTGTTGCTATTTTACAATTATTTAATTGCAAAATATTGATAATAACTTTTGCGTGACCGCTAGCACCAAATATATTTATTCTATCCATTTCCTTTAAATCTCCCTATTGTAGCACTTCCGTCTGCGGCTATGCCATCAGCGCGAAGTACTTTTTGTATTGTTTTTAAAACTATTTTTACATCTAGCCAAAAGCTAAGATGTTCTATATACCAAATATCGTGCTTAAATTTTTCATCCCAACTTAGCGCATTTCGTCCATTTACTTGTGCCCAACCTGTAATTCCTGGTTTTACTTGGTGTCTTCTTTTTTGTTCCTCATTATATAATGCTAAATATTGAGGAAGTAAAGGTCGAGGGCCTATTAAACTCATTTCGCCTTTTACTACATTAATGAGTTGAGGGAGTTCGTCTAATGAGGTTTTGCGTATAAAAGTGCCAATTTTGGTTAATCGTTTATCATCAGGTAGTAAGTTGCCATCACTATCGGTTTGGTTGCTCATTGTTTTAAACTTAATAATCTTAAAAATTTTTTCGTTTTTTCCTGGTCTAGCTTGTATAAAAAAAGGAGTCCCTTTGTTTACTATAGCTAATAGTAAAGCTGCTAAAACCAAAACAGGAAATAGTGCTAGCAATACAGTGAGTGAGGCTACAAAATCGATTAAGCGTTTAAAAAAAAGATGATACATAGTAATACAAAAATAGCATAAATATTCATTAATAAGGAATGTTTATGCTATTAGTTATGTTAATTAAAAATAGCAAATTACTCTGCTTTTTTCATTATATAAATATAAGTAGGGTAGTGGTCACTAAAGCCATTGGTAAAAGTTCCATAAGACCAACTACGTTTTGGGTAGCCTTTGTACCTTCCACGCTTGTTCATCATATATTTAGGCTTAAATATAGCTGCCTTTTCAAATTGGTATCCGTTATAATCTTTATCAAGATATTCAGGCGTAAACATTATTTGGTCAAATAGGTTGTAACTATCTCTATAGCCTAATGTGCCTTCATTTTTTCCTATATCTATAAACGGATTATATACATAAGGTGTTTGGCTGCCGTTTGCTTTAAGGTCTGCTTGTGTTTTCTTTAAGCTAACAGCTTTAAGGATGTTTTTTACACTAGAGTTTGTGGGGTCATCATTTAAATCGCCCATTGTAATGATTTTTATTTTTTTGAACTCTTGTTTTAATGAATCAATAATTTTTACATTAAGAGCTGCAGCTTTTTCACGGCTAGGACGACTTCGCGCTTCACCACCACGTCTTGAAGGCCAGTGGTTAACTATAAAAGCTGCCATTTCACCATCTAAAATACCTACAACTACAAGTTCGTCACGTGTTCTTACTACTTTACCATCAGCATCTTTTAGGGGTAGTTTTATGGCTTTAAATGAAATGGGTGTAAAATATTTCTTACGGTACAAAAGCGCTACATCAATACCACGCCAATCTGGAGAATCAAAATGGATAATACCGTATTTTTTCTTTTTTAGGTAGTCTGTTTTTATTAAATCTTCAAGTACTGCTCTATTTTCTATTTCTGCAACACCTATTACTGCTGCGCTTGTTTTGTAAACGCTATTTGTGCCTATTTCTGCAAGCACACGAGCCATATTGTTTAGTTTTTTCCAATAAACCTCAGATTTATTGCCTTTATATTCCATAATGGGACTTGCCTCATCATTTTTTTTAAGGTCATTTATAGTGTCAAAAAGATTTTCGAGGTTATAAAATGCAATAGTTAATCTTTTTACACGGTCTATTTTTAAACTATCTTTTATGTAGGTATCAGTTAATGAAGCACCTTTTAAAACAAATCTTTTACTGTTTTGTGC
>CAYPAK010000048.1:5438-10417 GCA_964408665.1 uncultured Flavobacteriaceae bacterium
CTTAAATTTGCAACGAAAGCCTAAAAAAGGTTCTCACATAGATAATTAACTTATATAATTAAAGTATGAAAAAAACGATTGTATCAACATTGCTATTATTTTTCTCCTTTGCATTATTTGCGCAAGAAACAACGAGCGTAAAAGGAAATGTGCAAGCTAGCTTGGAGAAAACGAATATGGCTAATGTTGTTGTTAGCATTATAGGTGCTAATACGAAAACGGTAACAGATGCTGATGGAAATTTTGTTTTGACTGGGGCTCCAGTTGGTAACCAAATTCTAACCATAGCATTTGCAGGTTATGTTCCTTTGAATATGCCCATTTCTTTAAAACAAGGCGAAGTCCTTGAATTGGGAACGGTATTTATGGAAGAAGATTTTTCTGATGATGAAGAAAACTCAATTATTTCTTTATCTGCAGATGATGATGCTGAAGATAATGGAAGCTCAGAGAGCGTAGGAGGATTGTTACAATCTTCTAAAGATATTTTCTCTAGAGCAGCAGCATTTAATTTCCCTTGGTTTAGAGTTCGTGGTTACGATTCTGAAAATGCCGAAGTATTATTAAACGGTGTGAGAATGAACAAAGTTGGAAACGGAAGACCACAGTGGAGTGACTGGGGCGGACTTAATGATGTATTAAGAAACCAACAGTTTGCTAATGGACTTGCTCCAGCAGAATTGTCTTTTGGAGGTGTTTTAGGTTCTACAGCTATAGATGCTCGTGCTGCTTCGCAGCGTGCAGGAACACGTGTTTCTACTGCGTTTACCAATAGAGGTTATTCAGGACGTCTTATGGTTACACATAACAGCGGTCTAAATGACAAAGGCTGGGCTTACAGCGTTTCTGCATCACGTAGATATGCACAAGAAGGTTACTACGAAGGAAGTACTTATAATGCCAATTCATTTTTTGCTTCTGTTAGTAAAAAATTAAATGAAAAACATACGTTGAATTTAACCGCATTATATACGCCAAACCGTAGAGGAAAATCTTCTCCAAATACGCAAGAAGTATATGATCTAAAAGGGTTGAAATACAATTCATACTGGGGAAAACAAGAAGGTGTAAACCGTAACTCTAGAATGAAAGAGATAAAAGAACCTATATTTATACTAAGTCACGACTGGGAAGTAAGTGATAAAACTTTTGTAAATACAAATATTGCTTACCAAACAGGAAGTGTAGGGAATAGTCGTTTAGGTTATTATAGAGCTAATAATCCTGACCCTACCTATTATAAAAAACTACCAAGTTATGCGATGTCTCGTAATGATTATGCTAACGCATACCGTTTGGAACAAGCTTTTCAAAATGACGGTCAGTTAGATTGGTCTGCAATATATACTGCAAATAGTGTAGGCGATAATGCTGATTATTATTTATATGAAGATAGAAATGATGATACTACTACTTCATTTAATACTAATATATCAACTGAATTAAATGATAATATTACCCTAAACGGACGTATTAATTATTCACAATTAAAATCTGAAAATTTTGCTTATATGCTAGATTTATTAGGGGCAAAATATCATACTGATATAGATGGTTATGGGCAAGCAAACACGCCAGAAGAGCAGTTTGACTTAAATAATCCAAACAGACAAATACAAGTTGGTGATAAATTTAACTATAACTATAATGTAACATCTTCTTTGTTTGAAGCTTTTGCTCAAGCACAGTTTACCTATAATAAAGTAGATTTCTTTGTAGCAGCTAATCTAGCGAATACATCGCACCAACGTGAAGGTTTGTATAAAAATGGTATTTATGCTACTAACTCTTTTGGTAAAGGAGCGAAACAAACATTTAGTGATGTAAGCTTTAAAGGAGGATTGACCTATAAATTAACAGGACGTCATTCGCTTTCTGCTAATGTAGGAATGCTTTCGGTAGCGCCAAACTTGAGAAAAACATTTGGTAATTCTCGTGTGAATAATAATATAGTGCCTAATATTACAAGTCAGAAAATAACTTCTTTTGATGCAAGTTATATTTATAAAGGAACTAATATTAAAGCACGACTTACAGGTTATATGACAGGATTTCAAAATGGTGTAGAAACAGCATTTTACTATGCAGAAGGAATCTTAGGTGGTGTAGATGCTAATAATCAAGCAATATCTTCAGATTTTGTAGGCGAAATAACTACAGGAGTAGATAAACAAAATAAAGGTATAGAGTTTGGTATGGAAGTACAAGCTACACCAACTATAAAGATAACTACCGTAGCATCTTTAGGAAGTTTTAAATATGTGAATAATCCAAATTTATATTTAACTTCAGAAACAGCTGCTAACGGTTATATAGATTATGGTAAAACATATCTTAATAAAGTAAATGTAGGCGGAACAGCACAACGTGCTTATTCTTTAGGATTTGAATATAGAGATCCTAAGTACTGGTGGTTTGGTGTTAATGGTAATTATATTTCGGATAATTATATCAACGTATCTCGTATTACTAGAACTGATAATTTCTACAGAGATACTGATGGAACGATATTAGTAAATCCTGAAACAGGAAATATGGTAACACAAGAAGATGTAGATGGTTTACTTACCCAAGAAAAATTTGATAGTGCAGTACTTGTAAACTTCATTGGAGGAAAATCTTGGAAAATAGGCGATAAATACATTGGTGTTTTTGCTAATATAAGTAATATATTAGGAACAGAATATAAAACAGGAGGTTTTGAGCAAGCTCGTAAAGCAAATTTTGTAGAACTACAAGCAGACAGAGCCTTAGATACACCAACATTTGGAAATAAATATTGGTACGGAAACAAAACAACTTACTATTTAAACATTTACTTAAGATTCTAATTAAAAAAAATATAATAATTATGAAAACAAAAAATTTAATAAAAATAGCGTTTGGTTTACTAGTTTTTCTAGGAACTTTTACCGCTTGTGTCAATGATAATGACTTTGATACGCCACAGGTTAATACTGAAGACAATGATATAGCAACTTCTACAGTAAGTGCAGTTCAAGATGCTATAAACCAGCAATTTTCTGCGGGAAATCCAGCTTCATTGCAATTTACATTTCCAGACGATAGTCCTATTGTTGTTCCTGCGTATGTAGTAAGTGATGATACAGGAGGAAACTTCTACAAAAAACTAATAGTACAGGATGCTGCAACAGCTCCAACTGCTGGTTTAGAAATTATGATAGACCAAGGTTCATTACATACTACCTATAATGTAGGTAGAAAAGTATATATCAAAATGGCAGGACTTACGGTTGCTTATATAGATGGGCAAACGTCTAACCCAGGTTTTGTAAATGCGAGTGATCCTACAGACGCTATTCCTGGTGTTTACAAAGTAGGAATATTAGGTACTGATAGATTAGATAGAATTCCTGCTACGGAATTTCAAAATCATATCGTGCGTTCTTCTACAACAGAAGCAATAGTTCCTACCGTAATTACACCTGCAAACTTTGATGATGCTCATATGAATACAGCAGTGCAGATAGACGATTCTCAAGTAGATATAGCTGATTTAGGAAAAACTTTTGCAGGAGAAGCAGGAGATAGCTATGATGCTACACGTTCTTTCTTTAACTGCCCTACAGAAGCTTCTTTTGGTGTAATGACAAGTACTTTTTCTAATTTTAAATCAGTAGTAATGCCAGCAGAAAAAGGTTCTTTGACTGCAGTACTTATGAAAGATTATAGAGAGCGTAATCCTGTAGTAGTATTAAATTCTTATGAAGATGTAAACTTTACCGACCCTAGCCGTTGTGGTTACGGTTTGTTAGATTGTGGAGCTGCTTCTACTGCAACTATGCCTACACTTTTTAGTGAAGACTTTGAGTCATATTCAACAAATACAACTGCATATCCAGGATGGACTGCTGTAAATGTGAACAATGCGACAGGAAGATTGTTTAGAAATAGATCATATAGCGGTAATAAATATAGTGAAGCATCAGCTTATGGCTCAGGAGAGAATCCTATGGAAGCTTGGCTAGTAACACCAGCAATAGATTTAACTACAGTTACAGATGCTGTTTTGTCTTTTAAAACTAAAGCACATCACGATAATGGTTCAGTACTTACTGTACTAGTTTCTACAGATTTCTCGGGAGATGTAACAACGGCAACTTGGTCTGCAGTAAATGCAACTATAGGTACTGCAAGTTCTACTTATGGTAACTGGACAAACTCTGGTAACATTAGCTTGTCTTGTATTACAGGAGGCAATGTATATGTAGCTTTCAAATACAAAGGTGCAGATGGAGGAACTACCACAGGAATGCAAATAGATGATGTAAAAGTAGTAGGAAACTAATGCTTAAATATATCTTATAATTCAAAAAGCCTTGCATTTGCAAGGCTTTTTTTCATGTTGTTATAATCTCTTAATAAGGAATTTTAATAATGACCTTTGTGCCATTTGGGCTTTTATCATCATTATATAAATCAATGATACTAATCTCAAAATTACGACCAAACTCTTTCATAAATGCTTTTAATCGGTCTTTAGTGAGTTGTATTCCCAATGACTTTTTATGATGTATGCGTTGTTTTTTTAATTCCATAGCCTTTGCTCTACCCACGCCATTATCTATAAGTAAAATGGTAATATAATGATCTTCAGTATTATTCATTAATTGAATGATAAGTCTTTTTTCGCCATCCTTTTTTAAGGATAAGCCATGCCAAATAGCATTTTCTAAAAATGGTTGTAAAATAAGCGGAGGCACTTTTATATTTTCTAAAGGGATGTCGTCTGGAATTACTACATCAAAGTTAACGCTATTTTCAAAACGAATATTTTCTATCTGTACATAGAGCTTACTGTTTGCTATTTCTTCTTTAAGCGAAATTTCCTGCTGACGCGAAGAGTTTAATATGATGCGCATTAACTTAGAAAATTTATTAAGGTAATAAACAGCTTGCTCTTTTTCATTGTTTATAATGTAGAGTTTTATAGAGTTTAAAGCGTTAAATATAAAATG
>CAYPAK010000049.1:0-10309 GCA_964408665.1 uncultured Flavobacteriaceae bacterium
GTACTAGAAGCATTACCCTTTAGTCCTGAACCATTTTGCATTACTTGGTGATTACGGTTATAGGCCTTTCTACCGTCAGTATAAAACAACAAATTTCCATACCTGTCGGATATTGTAGAACAACCCTCGTAAGTATCTAGCTGTCCTCCTGACAAAACTGCTGGCGCTCCTGTGGAAAATTCTAGCCCTGCATTTGCGCCAAAAAACCAATTATCAGCTTCATGCTGCGCTTGCAAAAGTAGTGGTAGTAATAACAGTATGAGTAATCCTTTTTTCAATAGTTTTTTATTTATTAGAACGTAAAAGTATTATATAATATTGTTATATACTAAAGAATTTTGCATAAAATCACCTTCTAGAAAATTCACTCAGTAAAATTCCTGTAGCTATTGCTGCATTAAGACTTTCGGTTTGTTGTTTTCTGCCAAATTTTGGGATAGTTATCTTTGAAGTAATTAGCGTTTCTATAGTTTTAGATATACCATTAGCTTCATTACCTATGACCAAAAAAGCATTTTGGTCTATTTCAGTATTATAAATCACTTTTCCATCCATAAACGCTCCATAAACTGGAAAATCAGTCTGCTCTAAAAGAGCAACTATATCAGTATAAACAAGCTGCACTCTGTTTAAAGAACCCATAGTTGCTTGCACTACTTTTGGATTAAAGCAATCTACTGTGCTTTCACTGCAATAAAGCGTTTCAACACCAAACCAATCACAAAGTCTGATTATAGTTCCTAGATTCCCTGGGTCTGAGATTCTGTCTAACACTACTCTTAAACCGTTAGTTAATGGTTCTTTTATGTTGTTTTTTTTCTTAAAAACGGCTAAACAAACATTTGGGTTTTTAAAATTGGATATTTTTTTCAGTTCATTAGTTGTAATCAGTGTAACATCAATTTTATTATCTTCAAACAAATCAGTATTTGTTACATACAACTCTTCTAATTCAAATTTTGCTTCTTTTAAAAACTCTTGAACACTTTTTACACCTTCTACAACAAATAATCCGTAAGTTTCACGATACTTTTTGTTTTTTAATTGCGTTATTAGTTTGATTTGGTTTTTAGTTAACATAGATTTGTTTAAATTTGCTCTTCAAAGATTATTTATGAATAATTATTTTACAAAAATATTACTTTTATTAGGAATAAGCACCATCTTATTTTCTTGTAACACAACAAAGCGTGTTCCTGAAGGAAAATTACTGCTTATAAAAAACGAGGTACTTGTTAATGGAAAGGCTGTTAGTAACGATACTATTGCTGCAAACTTAATTCAAAAGCCTAATAAGAAATTCATAAAAGGAGTTCCATTTCTTTTATATCTTTATAATATGACTAAAGTAGATAGTAATGGAAACATTAAAAATAAAGGATTTAGTAAATTCTTTAAAAAAAATGGGGAAGCTCCTGTTATTATTTCTAGTAAAAGGGCTAAAAAAACAGCTACACGATTAAAAAAATACTATTTTAACAAAGGTTATTTTAATACTAAAACATCTTACAAGATTGATACTGTATCATCTAAAAAAGGTAAAATCACGTACAATATAACAACAAAAAGTCCTTATACGGTTAATGCGTTTACCAAAGAAATAAACTCTCCTGTTTTAGACTCTATCTATCAAAAACACAAAGACAATTCTTTTGTAAAAACAAACAAACAATATAACAGGTATGACTTAGCCAATGAGCGAGAACGTTTAGCTACTATTTTTGCAAACAATGGTATATTTCAATTCTTACCAGAATACATAAAATTTGAAGGAGACTCTATAGATCAGTTTAACCATATAAAACTGAATATGAAAATACAGGACAGACCTGTAAAAATAAATGGGCAAACACAAACCTTTCCTTTTGAAATTTCTAAAATAAACAAAATAAATATCTATACCGACCATACCTATAAAAAATCAAAACTATCATACCAAAAAACAGCTACTTATAACGGTATTGATTTTTTCTCTCACAAGAAATTAAAATATAAACCCAAATCTTTAGCATCACTTATTAGTATAAAAAATGGCGATATTTTTAAAGAACATAATAAACGTGTGAGTTATGACCAGTTGTATCGTTTAAATAATTTCAAAACAATTAGTGTTAAATATACTCCTGTAGCAAATGACACTCTAAATAAACTATTAGATGTAGGCATTTACCTCACCCCTTACAAACCTTTTAAATTTGGTATAGAAACAGAAGCCATCACTTCTGATATAAAGAAAATAGGACTTTCTGGACTACTTAATTTCACAAGTAGAAACATTTTTAAAGGTGCCGAAATGCTTAATTTTGGACTTTCTACAACGGTAAGTTCAAGTGTGGACAGACAGTTAGATACTAATTTTTTTAATATTTTAGAATTTGGAGGTAATTTATCTTTAAAAATACCGCGAATGTTGTTTTTTACTAAAACATCACGATGGATACCCGCAGAAATGTTTCCTAGTACGCAAATAAGTACAGGTTTAAATTATCAAAAAAACATTGGCCTAGACAAGCAAGAATTTAATACATCCATACAATATAACTGGACGCCTGCAAAAACAAAAAGCAGCAAACTAAAGCTTGTAGAAATCCAATTTATAAAAAATGTAAAACCTGAGCAATTTTTCTATACTTACCAAAGCACTTTTAAGGAACTCTCGAGCACTACAAGCAGCTACCCTAACAATACCTCTTTTTTAGATAGCGATGGCAATCTAAAGGTCAATTCAGCCAATGACTATATTAATGCTACATTAAACGACAGCTCTTGGCCTACAACTAATACTGAAATAGCTGCTTATACAAAAATTAAAAGTATTGAAGAACGTAGAATACGACTTACAGAAAACAATTTAATACTTGGTTCAAGTTTTACGTACTCCAAAAACAATCAGCAAGGTATTAATGATAATAGTTTTTATTTCTACAAAATAAAGGTAGAAGGTGCAGGCAATCTCTTAAAGACAATATCAAAATTAAGTAATCGTCTAACAAATAATGAAGGACAATATGAAATATTAGGAATTCCTTTTTCTCATTATATAAAAACAGACTTAGAATATCGTAAGCATTGGGCTTTAAACTCTAATCAAGTGCTTGCCTTTAGAGCTTTTGGCGGAATTGCTATCCCTTTAGAAAATAGCAAAGGAAGTATTCCGTTTTCTAAGAGTTACTTTGCAGGAGGTGCCAATTTCAATAGAGCTTGGGAGGCCTACAAATTAGGCCCTGGTACCACTAGTCAAATCAATGATTTTAACGAAGCAAATATGAAACTGGAATTCAATTTAGAATACCGTTTTCCTATATTTGGCATTTTTAATGGTGCCCTTTTTACCGATGCAGGAAACATCTGGATGACTAATGACAATCTAGGAGAAGAAGCTAAATTTCAAGGAATTAAATCATTAAATGACCTTGCCATAGGAACAGGAATAGGAATTCGTATCAATATTAAAAATTTATTTGTAGCTAGGGTAGATTTTGGAACAAAAGCTTATGACCCTTCAAAAACTGGGACTGACAGATGGATCAAAGATATAGATATAGCAGAACTTACAACAAACATAGGAATCAATTATCCTTTTTAAAAATTTATTATTAAATTTGAAGCCTTAAATATAAATCTATTATGAGTACAATAAAAAGTGGTGTAGTAACAGGAAAAGCAGTGCAAGAACTGTTTCAATTAGCTAAAGACAAAGGGTTTGCCTTACCAGCAGTAAATGTAATTGGGTCTAATACTATAAACACAGTAATGGAAACAGCCAAAGCATTAAATGCACCCGTTATCATACAGTTTTCTAATGGTGGCGCTTATTTTAATGCAGGAAAAGGACTCTCTAATGAGAACCAACAAGCTGCTATAGCAGGAGCTATTACAGGCGCACAACACGTGCACCATTTGGCTAAAGTATATGATATTCCTGTAATAATGCATACTGACCATTGTGCAAAGAAGTTATTACCTTGGCTAGACGGATTATTAGATGCAGGAGAAGCCTACTATAAAGCTCACGGCGTACCATTGTATAGCTCTCATATGATAGATTTATCCGAAGAACCATTAGAAGAAAATATTGCTATTTGTAAAAAATATCTTGAGCGAATGAGCAAAATAGATATGACTTTAGAAATAGAATTAGGTATCACAGGAGGAGAAGAAGACGGTGTAGATAACACCGATATAGACAGCTCAAAACTATACACACAACCCAAAGAAGTGGCTTATGCTTATGAAGAACTTATGAAAATAAGTGACAAATTTACCATTGCAGCGTCTTTTGGAAATGTACACGGCGTTTACAAGCCTGGAAACGTAAAATTAACACCAAAAATACTTAAAAATTCTCAAGAATACGTACAGCAAAAATTTAACACGACAGCAAACCCTGTAGATTTTGTTTTTCATGGAGGTTCTGGCTCTACATTAGCAGAAATACGAGAAGCAATAGGTTATGGTGTTATAAAAATGAATATTGATACCGATTTACAATACGCTTTTATGGAAGGTATTCGTGATTATTTCAAAGAAAACGAAGCGTACTTACAAAGTCAAATTGGTAATCCTGAAGGGGCTGACAAACCAAATAAAAAGAAATATGACCCTCGTGTTTGGTTACGCGAAGGAGAAAAATCATTCAAAGCAAGGCTAACTAAAGCATTTGAAGATTTAAATAATATAAACACATTATAATAAAAACAACTACCAAAATAATATTATATGGGACTCTGGTTTAAACGAAAAGACAAAGGTATAAAAACCACTACTGAAGAAAAAAAAGACACTCCTGCAGGCTTGTGGTACAAAACACCAACAGGAAAAATAATAGATACTGATGAACTCAAAGAAAACTTATATGTAAGTCCCGAAGATGGCTATCATGTACGCGTGGGAAGTCAAGAGTATTTTGACATTATGTTTGATGGCGATTTTGAAGAACTCAACGCAAACATAACATCTAAAGATCCCTTAAAATGGACTGACACCAAAGCTTACAAAGACCGTTTGAAAGCTACTCAGAAAAAAACAGGACTTAAAGATGCAGTACGTACTGCCGTAGGGAAATCTATGGGAAAAGACCTCGTTATTGCAGCAATGGATTTCCGTTTTATCGGTGGGTCTATGGGAAGTGTTGTAGGCGAAAAAATAGCACGCGCTATTGACTATTCTATAAAAAACAAAGTGCCTTTTATGATGATTTCAAAATCTGGCGGTGCTCGTATGATGGAAGCAGCTATTTCTTTAATGCAACTTGCCAAAACATCAGCTAAACTAGCGCAACTTGCCGAGGCAAAAATACCATATATAGCACTTGCTACTGACCCTACAACAGGAGGAACAACAGCTTCCTTTGCTATGCTTGGAGACATTAATATTTCTGAACCTGGTGCTTTAATAGGTTTTGCAGGACCTCGTGTAGTAAAAGAAACTACTGGTAAAGACCTTCCTGAAGGCTTTCAAAGTGCTGAGTTTGTTTTAGAGCACGGTTTCTTAGATTTCATAAGTCATAGAAAAGATTTAAAACAACAAGTAAATTTATATTTGGATTTAGTTTTAAATACTCCTGTGAGAACAGCAGCAGTTTAAGCAATACTATTTTATGGAACAAGAATTTTTATTTGAAAAGTGGAAAGCCTTTTCGCTTGGTGATTGCGACCCCAAATTAATGGCTTTTAAGATATCAAACTATGGGCGTGTTAAAATAAAAACAAAGACTCAAACGGAGTATCGCATGCTTGAAAAGTTTTTGCATGCTTCTAGATTTAAAATGTTTTTTTATAAGAAAAAAGGCAATAAAGCAGCCTCATATTACGTACATAGAGCAGTTGCACTCTTGTTTTTAGAAAAAACAGCTGACAAAAAATTTGTTATTCACTTAGACCATGACCCATTGAACAATGCGGTTTCTAATCTAAAGTGGGTAAACCGTTCTGAACTGGTAACACATCAACATAAAAACCCAAAACGTCAAGTAAAGAAAGGCTATAAACTCACAGAAGGCAGAGTACGCGTTATTAAAAGGAAATTAGCCGACCCCAATAACAAAACACGCATAAAAATGATAGCCAAACAGTTTGGTATCTCAACGATGCAAGTTTGGCGTATAAAATCAGGAGAAAATTGGTCTGATGTAAAGATTGATGATAAAAAGCTAAACAAACAAGATAGTTAATCACTCGTATTTACACCAAGTTGCTGTTCTTTCCAAGCAATAATTTTAGCTACATTATTGATAGTTTTCTTAGCCCAATCAATACGTTTATCAAGTTTTTCTGCTTCGCTTAACTGCCAAGAAACATCACTTTGACGCAAGCGTTGCGTAACATCTTGCAATATTATTGCTGCAGCTACAGATATATTTAAACTCTCCGTAAAGCCAGCCATAGGTATCTTAAGGAAACCATCGGCTTGACTCATTACTTTCTCAGATAATCCTGCTTTTTCTACTCCAAAAAAGAAAACAGATTTCTTAGTAACATCAAAGTCGTGCAGCATACAAGATTCATTATGCGGTGTTGTAGCTATTATCTGGTAACCATCGGCTTTGAGCTTATCGATACAAACTTGCGTATTATCTTCTTCAGGATTTTTATACCAATGAAAATCTAACCATTTTTGTGCACCTTTGGCTACATGACGTGAGACTTTATATTGATACTTATTCTCTATAATATGAATATCTTGAATACCAAAAATCTCACAGCTTCGTACTACAGCACTTGCATTATGCCGCTGAAAAACATCTTCTATTGCTACTGTAAAATGACGTGTTCGTTGTGATAACACTTCTTGAAATAAATTTTTTCTTCGCTCGGTAAGATAGCTTTCTAAATAAACAACTAATTCTTTTTTTGTCATAATATTTATTTTTAATCGTAGTAGCCAATTTTTATAAAAAACAAAACGCCTTCAGGGAGGTTTTTTTCCTCAATAACAAGGGTATCTTTATTTTTTTTAGAATTAATATAATAATATTTAGTAGTTCCTTTAATGGGAATATACCGCTCACTTGTATCAATACGTTTCACAAAAAATGAAGCGACTAACACCAGTAGAACAGCCAAATATAATACTATTTTATCATTACGTTCCAAACAAACTAATTTTCAGCATAAAAATACAGTATTTTATTTTAGTGAATACTACTATTTAAATAATAAAATGTATTTTTACCTTTTACTAATTAAAACAAGTGCTTTCCATTATGGAAATAAAGAAATATGCTGCAATTGATATTGGTTCTAATGCTATCCGCTTACTGATAGCAAATATCATCACTTCAAAATCAGAAAACAAGCCTCAGTTTAAAAAAAATGCTTTGGTTCGTGTTCCCATTCGTTTGGGGAAAGATGTTTTTACTAAAGGCGAAATATCCAAAGCCAATATTGAACGCTTTATTGATGCGGTTAATGCTTTTAAACTATTAATGAAAGTCCACCAAGTGGAGCAATACCGAGCTTGCGCCACATCAGCAATGCGAGAGGCTACTAATGGCGAAAAAATTGTTTCATTAATACAAGAAAAAACAGGAATAGCCATTCAGCTTATAGATGGAAAAACAGAAGCTAAAATAATAGCTGAAACCGATTTATCAACATTATTAGAAAATAAAAAAACCTATCTTTATGTAGATGTTGGTGGTGGAAGTACAGAGTTTACCTTGTTTAATAATGGCGAGGTTATTCATTCTAAATCATTTAAAATAGGAACAGTACGACTGCTTAATGACAAAGTAGATAAAGCAATTTGGAAAAATATTAAATCTTGGATAAAAGAAAATACCAAAACTTATAAAAACATAGAACTTATTGGCTCTGGAGGAAACATTAATAAATTATTTAAAATGTCTGGAAGAGCTCCAGGGAAGCCGCTTTCGCATATTTATCTTAAGTCACAATACAATTTTTTAAAGAGCATGAGCTATGAGGAACGCATCACAGAACTTAGTCTTAACCCTGACCGAGCCGATGTAATAATTCCTGCTACAAAAATATATCTCAAAGCCATGGAATGGAGTGGCGGAAAAAAGATATACGTCCCTAAAATAGGCTTGGCAGATGGTATTATAAAAGCATTATATTATAATAAAATCTAGCTTTATACTTCAAATCGGTTAGAAACCTCATCCAAACTTTCAGGAGAACCAACTAAGGTAACTGTGTCATTAAGTCTAAGGCGCGTAAATCCATGAGAGATAATCTGCTGTCCTTTACGTTTTACAGATAGTATAATAACATCGGTTGGTAAACGTAAATCACGAAGTGTCATACCGTGAATATCTTGATTCGTAATTGTTACATCTATAGTGTCTTGAGATTCATCAAGCCCTAGTAATAATGAAGCTGCATTTGGAGAGCGTACAAAGTGATCTAGCAGACTTACCATAGCCAATGAAGGCTCTATAATCAAGGCTTTTAATTCTTGAAATTTATCAAAATAAGCTCTATCATTTAAACGAACAATTATATCTTGCGTGCCAATATGCTCATATACCGTTTCGGCTACAAAAAGGTTTTCTGTATCAGTAAGCATAGTAACTACCGCGTGTGCATTGGCTATATCTAAATCTTCTATAGACTGCACATTGAGTTCGTTTAGTGTTTTTATAGCTATTTCGTCTTCTTCTATTTCTCTAAGTTCATCTTCTTTATGACAACTCACAAGGGTTGCTTTCCAGTTATGTTTAACAAGTTGTTTTGCCAAAGCAATAGATTGATTTTCTATACCAAAAATAACAGCATAGCGCGGATCTTCTTTTTTGGAAGTTTCATGCTTTAAATGGCTTTCTTTTACAAAATTAATAGCCCATTTGAATAACGGAGGTCCTATTAATTGGTTTAAGACAATCATAGCTATCACTATCGTTTCAAACTGCGAACCCCAAGTGTGAAACTCATGAGCTACAATAGTAGCTAGACCAAGTGCTACTCCTGCTTGCGGAACATAAGGCATCCACGAAACATGCATGAAAGACTTTGAATCTTTTGAAGCCATTACGCCAAAAACACCAGCAAAATACATGCTTATCATCCTCAAAAAGAAAAGTGCAACGGCAATACCAAACACACTCATCAAGGTTTGAACAGACAATGACGCACCTACCAAAGTGAAAAACACCACATAAATAGTAGGACTTATTTCTTCTATTAATTCTGCAAATTCTATACGATGTTTACTATAATTAGTCAATACAAAACTACCTATAATACTTATCAACAACGGTTCTAAAACAATTTTATGAGCAAAATAACTTTCTGTATAATGCTCAACATAAGCTGCAAATAAATAGACACCAAAACCTAATAGCACAACATAAACCATTTTAACTTTATGGTTAATATTAAAATTAAAAGGTAACTGTAGTAATTTACCAAGTAAATAACCCAAGCCAAATGAAATGATAAGTTCTATTACTAAAATAACAAAAAAGAATGCATTAATCGTCTCGTTATTGATAAAAGCTTTAGCAATAGAAAAGGTAATTGCAAATAAAATGATAACCAATACATCAATAAAAACAGTAACACCCAAAACCGTTTTAGTGAATGGTCCATTAGCACGCAATTCTTTAATAATTGCTATTGCTGATGATGGCGAACGCGCTACAAAAATAGTAGCAAACAAAATACTTACCGCAACCTTATGCATTGCTTGCATATCTTTCATAAATGGGATATAACTACTCCCAAAATACACTACAAAAACTGTAATGAAAAAAGTAATAAGCAACTGACCGATAGTCATCCATTTTATGCTTTTCATCCTGCTGCGCAAATCATCTATATACAGTTCTGAACCTGCAGAAAAAGCAATAATAGCTAAGGCAATTTGATTTAAAAAATTCAACTTACCAACTTCTCTAACCGTAATAAAATTTAAAAAGGAAGAACCTCCAATAATCCCTGTAATAATTAATCCTGTAATGATAGGAAAATTCACTTTCTGAAACACCTTAGCAATTCTATCTGCTGCAATGGTAACAATCAGAAAACCTATTAAGTACGTTATGAGTATTTTAAAATCCAAATGGTTTGTTTTTTTATTTTTGATAAAGATAAAATATTTTTTGATTAATACTAATTTAGTATAAATTATAAAAAAAGTAGTAAAACATTTGCAAATGATAGTAATACTACTATCTTTGCAAAAAGAATTAATTATCTATGATAGATTTAAATGTTTTAATACAGGTTGAGGAGCAATTATATGTTCGGAATCCAGCGATTTCAAAACTAGGACAGAAAATAATCACAGCAAGCATTGAAATGATTAATGCACTTGGTTTTGAAAAGTTTACTTTTAAAAAATT
>CAYPAK010000050.1:0-2034 GCA_964408665.1 uncultured Flavobacteriaceae bacterium
TATGCTAAAAAAAGCTAGAGCAATGACTTTTTAGGAATAATATACTTAAAAGTCATTAACTAACTTAAAAAAGTTTAAATTTGTATCTTCAAAAAAAGTATTCATAGATTATGAAAACAGTATTTACAGCAAGACGTATGGGCTTATTACTCCGTCTAGCAGCATTTATTATAGCAGGATATTTTATTTTTAAACAAAATAAGAAAACAAGAAAACGCTTAGAAAACGAAGATAAAAATAACACCTTAGAAGAATAACAATGCCAGATTCTAAAACTATTTTTCGTAAAATACTCAAGTGGCGTTATAAATACATTTCGCATCAGCATTTTATTTATATTCTTAGTGCTATTGTAGGTTTGCTTGCAGGTTTAGGTGCTGTTGTGCTTAAAAACTTAACCCATTTAATACAACACTTATTAGAAGGGAAATTTATTAAGGAAATTCATCATGCCTTTTATTTTATTTTCCCTATTATAGGACTATTTATTGTACTTTTACTTATAAAACATGTTATAAAAAAACGAGTTGGACACGGTATTCCTTCTACGCTTTTTGCAATGTCAAAATTACAAGGTATAATGCCAAGCCACCAAATGTGGGCTTCTATACTTACAGCACCAATTACCGTAGGATTTGGAGGGTCAGTAGGTCTTGAAGGACCTACCGTAGCAACTGGAGCTGCTATGGGCTCAAATTTGGCAAAATTATTTCATTTAAATAAAAAAAACAGAACACTACTTATAGGTGCAGCTACAGCTGGAGCAATGTCTGCCATATTTAAAGCACCTGTTGCCGCTATTGTTTTTGCAGTAGAAATATTTAGCCTAGACTTAACCTTAATATCTGTTTTACCCTTGCTACTTGCATCAATTAGCGCTGTACTTACTTCCTATTTTTTCTTAGGTGATGATGTATTATTACACTTTAAACTCGATGATAAATTTGCATTAAATACCGTTCCTTTCTATTTATTATTAGGTATAACATCGGCAACTACATCTATCTATTTTAGTAAGGTTTATTTTGGCATTGATAGCTTATTTAAAAAACTAATAACGCCTTACAAAAGACTTGTTATTGGAGGCTTGTTAATAGGAATCATTGTATTTATAGTACCACCACTTTTTGGTGAAGGTTACGAAACTATTAATGCTATTTTACGAGGAAATACAGATTCTGTTTTAAAAGATAACATCTTTCATATTGATATCAAGAACATTTATTATATCATCTTACTACTTGTAGGTTTAGTTACTTTTAAAGTTGTAGCCATGTCATTCACTTTTGGTGCAGGAGGAATTGGAGGTGTATTTGCTCCTACCCTTTTCACAGGAAGTATTTCGGGATATATTTTTGCAATCACGGCAAATTACCTTGGTATTTTTAGCACACATCTTTCTCCTATAAACTTTGCTATGGTTGGTATGGCAGGGCTTATGGCAGGAGTACTACAAGCGCCACTTACCGCTATATTTCTTATTGCAGAAATAACAGGAGGTTACGAACTTTTTATTCCATTAATGATTGTTTCGGCTATATCATACCTTGTTACACAGAAGTTTATTCCGCATAATATTTATGCAGCAGAGCTAGCTCGCAAAGGGCAACTGCTTACGCATAATAAAGACAAAAACGCCATAATGATGATGGATATCAATACCATTATTGAGCAAAATTTTATAACTGTAAAACCTAGTATGAAACTCGGAAAAATGCTAAAATGTGCCGTAGCAAAATCTAGTAGAAATTTATTTCCTGTTGTTAGTGAAGATAATGAGTTTTTAGGCATTGTACTCCTTGATGATATTAGGAGTATTATGTTTAACAAAAAGATGTACAAAAAAGTTCATGTACGCGATTTAATGCATAGTTCTCCTGATCTTATTTTCTATGAGAAAGATACCATGCAAGCTATTATGAAAAAATTTACAGGCTCTGGCGCTTGGAACCTTCCTGTAATAAAAGATGGAAAATATTATGGGTTTATTTCTAAGTCAAAATTACTAACTGCATATAGAGCGCAACTGGTGCA
>CAYPAK010000050.1:2134-8254 GCA_964408665.1 uncultured Flavobacteriaceae bacterium
ATGGGTTTATTTCTAAGTCAAAATTACTAACTGCATATAGAGCGCAACTGGTGCAAGTTACTGGCTAAATTAGTGTAGCAAACTCAAATCATAAAAATTTAGTACTTTTGTAATCTAATATTAATATATAGCGATAACTAAAAATAGTTTTTTATCTAAACACAAAAACTAATGGGAAAAGTACTAGCCATAGATTATGGCAAAAAACGCTGCGGAATAGCCGTTACTGATGATTTACAAATCATAGCTAGTGGACTTACTACCGTAGAAACGTCAAAATTAATTCCTTTTTTAAAAGATTATGTATCACAAAATGATGTTGAGCTATTTGTAGTTGGAGAACCTAAGCAGATGAATAACCAACCCTCAGAAAGTGAAGCTTTAATAAAACCTTTTTTAGAAAAATTAATAAAAACATTTCCCAACACGCCAATAAAACGTGTTGACGAGCGCTTTACTTCCAAAATGGCAGTACAAAGTATGCTTGCCAGTGGATTAAAAAAGAAAAAAAGACAGAATAAAGCACTAATTGACGAAATAAGTGCCACAATAATTTTGCAGACTTATTTAAATCAATAATTTTGCAAACTAATTAAGAATTAAAAAAATGATATTACCAATTGTAGCATACGGTGACCCTGTTTTGAGAAAAATAGGTAAAAATATTGATAAAGATTTTCCACGTTTGGATGCGCTTATCAAAAATATGTTTGAAACTATGGACAACTCGTATGGTGTTGGTCTTGCTGCTCCACAAATAGGCAAAGCTATTCGCCTTTTTATAGTTGACACTACTCCATTTGCAGATAGTGATGATATCAGCGAGGAAGAACAACAAAATCTTGATGGTTTTCGCAAAGTATTTATCAATGCTAAAATCATAAAAGAAGAAGGCGAAGAATGGATTTTTAACGAAGGCTGCCTTAGTGTGCCTGACGTTCGTGAAGATGTAAGTAGAAAACCATTAGTTACTATGGAATATTATGATGAAAACTGGCAAAAACATACCGAAACCTTTGATGGTTTGCGTGCACGTGTTATCCAACACGAATATGACCATATAGAAGGTATTGTATTTACAGACCATTTATCATCACTAAAAAAACGCTTGGTTAAAGGCAAATTAAATAAAATATCAAAAGGAAAAATCAGTGTAGATTATACTATGAAATTCCCTAAAAAATAAAAATATGACTTTAGAAAAAATAATTGCTATTACAGGAAAACCTGGACTTTACGAACTAGAACAACAAACACGAACTGGTTTTATTGCTAAAAATATTGAAGACGGTAAACGACTAACGGCTACTATGCGTCACGAAGTGAGTTCGCTAGATAGAATAGCTATTTATTGCTATGATGAAGAGGTAATACTTGGCGAAATATTTAACGCTATTTTTGAACTTGAAAAAGCAAGTAATGGTGAACTAAGTATTAATCCGAAAAAAGCTAGCAATAAAGAACTGGAAAAGTATTTTAGACAAGTACTTCCTGAGTTTGATGAAGACCGTGTTTATCCATCAGTAATCAAAAAAGTATTAAAATGGTACAAACTATTATTTAATGCTAAAATGGTTCCTGTAGCGATTGCTAAGGAGGAAGAAGAAGAAACTAAAGCCTAATAATGAACAAAAAAGCTGCCTTAGTTTCCTTTGAAAAGTTGCTAAATATTATGGATGACCTAAGAGCAAAATGCCCTTGGGACAAAAAACAAACTTTTCAGAGTCTAAGACATCTTACCATAGAAGAAACCTACGAACTTGCCGATGCTATTCTTGATAATGACCAAGAAGAAATCAAAAAAGAGCTTGGTGACTTACTACTGCATATTGTATTTTATGCCAAAATAGGTGATGAAAATGGCACTTTTGACATCACAACGGTTATAGATGGTATTTGTGAAAAACTCATTAGCCGTCATCCACATATTTATGGTGATGTAAAAGCAACTACCGAAGAAGAAGTAAAACAGAACTGGGAAAAACTCAAGCTAAAAGAGGGGAATAAATCTGTTTTAGGCGGCGTTCCCAATTCACTTCCTGCACTTATCAAAGCAATGCGCATGCAAGAAAAAGCTGCTGGAGTTGGTTTTGATTGGGAAGAACCAGAACAAGTTTGGGAGAAAGTGCAAGAAGAAATCAATGAATTATCGGTAGAGATTACTGCTAAAAATCAGAAAAAAATAGAAGATGAATTTGGCGATGTATTATTCTCATTAATTAACTATGCACGCTTTCTAAAAATAAACCCTGAAACTGCTTTAGAACATACCAATAAAAAATTTAAATTCCGTTTTCAGTATTTAGAAAACAAAGCGCAAGAACTGGGCAAATCACTTGCTGATATGACCCTTGCCGAAATGGATATTTTTTGGGAAGAAGCCAAAAAAATGTAATTGTGTTTTTGCTATTATCATTAAGCTACCGCTATTTTTTATTATTTTTTTGGAGTTTTTTTGCAGCTACTATTTTCCCTGGAACATCTGAATTTTACTTGGTTTATTTGGTACAAGACGAACAACTGTTTTGGCTCCCTGTACTAGTCGCTACTTTAGGTAATACTATTGGCGGTGTAAGCACTTATTATTTAGGCTATTTTACCGCTAATTATCTTGAGGATAAAAAGCAAATTTCAAGTAAATTTAACCTTAATAAAAAAGCATTAGCAATACTACAAAAATATGGTGCTTTTGCCTTAATACTCTCTTGGATTCCTTTGCTAGGCGATATAATTGTAGGTTTTGCAGGCGCTTTAAAACTACCCAAAACAAGTGCATTCCTTTGGATGACTTTAGGAAAATTTTTACGTTATGCAGCTATTGCATTAAGTACTTTGGGAGTTATTTCTTTAGTGAATTAAAGCCCTTTTAGCTGTGCTTCACGTACTTTTTTAAATAAATTAGAGGAGTAAACAAAGTCAACAATAGCTTCGTTTTCTGTAGTGAATATATTTTCTTTAGAGCCTTCCCAAGCTTTATCGCCGTTTAATAAAAAAACTATTTTTTCACCTATTTCCATTACCGAATTCATATCGTGGCTGTTAATAACCGTCACAATATCATATTCTACGGTTATTTCGTGAATTAGATTGTCTATAACCGTTGCCGTTTTAGGGTCTAAACCAGAGTTGGGCTCATCACAAAAAAGGTATTTGGGCTTATTTACAATAGCACGAGCTATGGCAACACGCTTTGCCATTCCACCAGAAATTTCTGAAGGATATTTATCATTTACACCTTCAAGATTGACCCGTTTTAAAACAAAATTTACACGTTCTAAAATTTCTGCTTCGGTCTTGTCTGTAAACATCTCTAAAGGAAATTTTACATTCTCTTCTACTGTCATAGAATCAAACAATGCCGAGCCTTGAAAAACCATACCTATTTCTGAACGAAGTTTCCGCTGCCCTGCTTTATCAAGTTCATTAGTTTTACGACCATCAAAACTTATTGTACCTTCTTCGGGATGAAGTAGTCCTAATAAGCATTTTAGAAATACCGTTTTACCCGAGCCACTTTGCCCAATAATAAGGTTTGTTTTTCCTTTTTCAAAAGTGGTATTTATACCTTTGAGTACATGCTGTTCTCCAAATGATTTATGTATGTTTTTTACTTCTATCATATTAGCTTAACAATAATTGAGTTAAAATATAATTGAGTAGAATAAGTACTACACTAGTCCAAACTACCGCTTTAGTACTTGCTCTCCCTACTTCTAGCGAACCTCCTTTTACATAATATCCATAAAATGCAGGGACAGTAGCGATAATAAAAGCAAAAACCGATGTTTTAATAAGTGCATAGGTAAAATGAAAAGGAACTACATATTTATGTATTCCATCTATAAAATCTTGCGAGCCCACTAAACCAGTAAGGTTTCCTGCCACATAACCCCCTAAAATACCCAAAAACATACTAAAAATAATTAAAAATGGATATAAGAATACTGTAGCTATAATTTTGGGAAGTACCAAATGGTTTAAGGAATTTACACCCATTACTGCCAAAGCATCTATTTGCTCCGTAACACGCATAGAGCCTATACTTGAAGTAATATACGAACCTACTTTACCAGCTAGAATAATAGAAATCAATGTAGGCGAAAACTCCAATACTAGTGATTCTCTAGTTGCATAACCTATCAACGTTCTTGGAATAAGCGGATTTTCTAGGTTCAATGCCATTTGTATAACTACTACTCCACCAACAAAAAACGAAATAAAGGCTACAATACCAAAAGAGCTCAATACCAAATCTTCTATTTCACGCCAAAGCGTACGCTTAAAAATTTTCATTTTTTGAGGCTTACGAAATACTTGACTTAGCATTATAAAATAACGTCCTATGTTTTCTAAATACTTCAATACTATCTTTTAATTTTATTTTCTGCTAAATTATTTAAAAAAATGAACATCACGCAATATTTAACGATTAATTTCTATTAATTAAAACATTAAATCGTATTTTTGGACTATCAAAAACATAATTAAACTTAAAATGAGAAAATTACTTCTTACCCTAATACTTTTTACATCATTTTTTTCGTGTAAAACTACCGAAAACACTACGATTAAAACTACTAACATAGCAGAAAACACAAGCACTAGACCAAAATTGGTTGTAGGAATAGTAGTTGACCAAATGCGCTATGATTACTTAACACGATTTTATAGTAAATTTGGAAAAGATGGCTTCAAAAGGCTTGTATCAGGTGGTTTTAGTTGTAAAAATACACATTTTAATTATGTACCTACTTACACCGCTCCAGGGCACACCTCTATTTATACAGGAACAACACCTGCTACGCACGGTATAATTGGTAATAATTGGTTTGATAAAGAATCAAAAAAATACATTTATTGCACCGATGATGCTAGCGTAAAAACAGTGGGAAGCACTAGCAATGCTGGTCTTATGTCTCCTAAAAATGAGCTCACAACTACTATGACTGACCAATTGCGTTTGGATACTAATTTTCAAGGAAAAGTAATCGGTGTTTCAATAAAAGATAGAGCTTCTATACTCCCAGCGGGGCATTTGGCTAATGCGGCTTATTGGTTTGATGGTAATGAGCAAGGACGCTTTATATCGAGTACTTTTTATATTAACTCACTTCCAAAATGGGTTCAGGAGTTTAATGATTCTCGTAAGGTAGATGAGTACATGCAAACTTGGAATACACTTTATGACATCAATACTTATACAGAGTCTATTGCCGATGATAATAACTATGAAAAACCTTTTGAAGGCTTAGATAAAGCAACTTTCCCTTATGATTTAAAAAAATTAGCTGCTAAAAACAAAGGATATAGCATCTTAAAAGCTACTCCTTTTGGAAATACTATGACTAAAGATTTTGCAAAATTAGCTATACAAAATGAAGGATTAGGACAAGATAATATTACCGATTTTCTTGCTATAAGTTTCTCTGCTACAGACTATGTAGGACACCGTTTTGGTGTTGATTCTAAAGAAGTAGAAGATACTTACATCCGTTTAGATAAAGACATTGCAGACTTGCTAAACTATTTAGACACACAAGTAGGAAAAGGTAATTATACCGTTTTTCTTACCGCAGATCACGGTGCTGTACGTGTACCTTCATATCTTGCAGATTTAAAAATGCATGCTGGCTATGTGAGTCAGAAAAAATTAAAAAAGAAAATTCGTAAAGCAATTCGCAAAAAATATGGAACCGATAGTTTAATAGCAAACATATCAAACTATCAAGTGTTTTTTGACAAGAAAGCCTTAAAAAAAGCTGATTTGAGCCTAAAAAAAGTAAGTAATTACCTAAAAAATAAAATCGAGAACTGGGATAATGTACAGCAATGTATTACAGGAGAAACCTTAAAAAATAACAGTTTTCCTAACGGTATATTACATAAAATACAAATGGGATATCACCCAAAACGCTCTGGAGATGTAGTCATTATATTAGACCCTGCATACATTAGTGGTTATGGTCCTCAAGGCTCTACACACGGTTCTGGGTTTACTTATGACACGCACGTGCCACTCGTATTTTACGGCAAACATATACCACAAGGAAAAACCTTTAGAGCAACAGTAATTCCTGATATTGCTGCTACCATATCCGCATTATTAGATATGCAAATGCC
>CAYPAK010000050.1:8354-10187 GCA_964408665.1 uncultured Flavobacteriaceae bacterium
TCATCGGGTTTTACCCAACACGCTTTGTGCATATTTAAAGGCTCATAAGAACATTTGGCGCCATATTCATGCTCCAAACGGTGTTGTATTACTTCATATTGAAGTGCGCCAACGGTACCAATCACTTTACGTCCATTTAAAGCTAAAGTAAATAGCTGCGCTACACCTTCGTCCATTAATTGGTCGAGTCCTTTGGCTAATTGTTTTGATTTCATAGGATCGGCATTATTCACATAACGGAAATGCTCTGGAGAAAAGGATGGTATTCCTTTAAAATTAAGTAATTCACCTTCGGTAAGCGTATCGCCAATTTTAAAATTTCCCGTATCATGAAGCCCTACAATATCACCTGCATACGATTCATCTACTATTTGTTTTTTCTCAGCAAAAAAGGTATTAGGACTAGAAAATTTCATTTTCTTGCCCAAACGCATATGCATATAATTGGCATTTCGTTTAAACGTACCTGAAACTATCTTCAAGAACGCCAACCTATCACGATGTTTAGGATCCATATTAGCATGTATTTTAAACACAAATCCTGTCATTTCTTCTTCTTTGGAATCTACTAAGCGTGTATCTGCCATTTTTGGCTGAGGATGCGGCGCTATCTCTACAAAGCAATCTAGCAGCTCTTTTACTCCAAAATTATTTAAGGCAGATCCAAAAAACACGGGCTGTACTTTACCTGCTAAATAGTCATCAATATTAAATTTAGGGTATATTTCCATAGCCATTTCTAGCTCTTCACGAAGTGTTTCGGCTGCTTTTTCGCCTATCATTTCGTCTAGTTCTGGTGTATTTATGTCTTTAAACTCTACGCCTGTACTAACATGTTGTTTATTGTCCGCAGAGAATAAATTTATCTTTTGCTCCCATATATTATAAATTCCTTTAAAATCATACCCCATTCCTACTGGAAAACTAAGCGGAACGGTTTTTAAACCTAATTTCTGTTCACATTCGTCTAATAAATCAAAAGCGTCTTTACCTTCTCTATCCATTTTATTAATGAATACTATCATCGGTATATTACGCATTCTACAAACCTCAACTAGCTTTTGCGTCATCTCCTCTACCCCTTTTGCCACATCTATTACTACGATAACAGAATCTACCGCAGTCAGTGTTCTAAAGGTGTCTTCGGCAAAATCTTTATGCCCAGGCGTATCAAGAATGTTTATTTTTTTGCCTTCATAATTAAACGCTAATACCGAAGTAGCAACAGAAATACCACGTTGGCGCTCTATCTCCATAAAATCTGAAGTAGCTGTTTTTTTTATCTTATTATTTTTTACAGCTCCAGCTTCTTGAATTGCTCCTCCAAAAAGTAATAATTTTTCGGTCAATGTTGTTTTTCCTGCATCGGGATGCGATATAATACCAAAGGTTCTACGGCGTTTAATTTCTTCTAATAAAGACATAAAATATATTGTTCGTGATTTTGGTTGCAAATATAAATATTATTAACTTAGCAAGCTATAAGAACTTTAAAACAAAAAAAGGCAAATCACACTCATTTCAAGTGCAATTTGCCATTATATTATTAAAAGAATTATTAATTAATCCTTTTTATTCATAAAACGATATCCCACAATACCAAGCGTCAAGAAAACAAGTCCAAGTATTACTGTTCCTATAACGCCATATAAATAGTCATATAAAAAAAGGTTGTTCATTAATGCTACCATAACTAAATTGATTTATTTGATTAAAACACAAAGGTACTTATTCTTAAATTAATAAAAACTGATAATTATCATTTTTTAAAAAACTGATACACAAAACTTCCTGCTTTATAATAAACAAGAATTATAATGAATAATAACACTA
>CAYPAK010000051.1:0-2393 GCA_964408665.1 uncultured Flavobacteriaceae bacterium
GTAGATGCTACTAACTATATGTTATCTTTTGATAATGCTGTTTTTAATACAGCCGATTATGGAAGTATATTAACTGTTCGTGTTTCTACAGGGTCACAGACTACACATGCGGATTTTACAATAGTAGATACGCAAACAGAGTTAGATATTAGAAATGGAGCTACTTCTACTACTTTTACAAATCATAGAGTAAATTTAAGTGCTTACGCAGGGCAAGCTGTTTATGTTGCTTTTGTTTGGGCACAAAATGATGGTGATGCTATAGCTATAGATAATGTGAATATGATTTCAGAAAATACAGTTGTTCCAGGTGTTGCAATTAATCCTAATCCCGCAGATGGAGCTACAGGTGTTATGGTTAATGGAGGAGATGCCAATAATGATGGTACTGCAGATAATTCTGTTACACTGACTTGGGATGAACCTACAACTGGAGATCCTGTTTCGGCTTATAAATTATATGTTGGAACTGATGCTGCAAATTTAAGCTTAGGAGGTACATTTACTGGTAGAAATATTACTTGGGGTGGTCGTGCACTTTCTACAACATATTACTGGCAAGTTGTACCGACTAATGATATAGGAGATGCTGCTAATGCACCTGTTTGGAGCTTTACTACTGCTGCAACTGCAGATGTTCAAAATATTAATGAAGTAGAAGAGCTATTTACTGTATTCCCTAATCCTACACAAGAAAGACTGAATATATCGTCAGCACTTACAGTAGATAATGTTAGTGTTATTAATGAGTTAGGACAAGTAGTGCTTAGTAAAAAAGCTACAAACAGCATTAATGTTGCTACATTGAAAAAAGGAATTTATTTTGTAAACATCCAATCAGCTGATAAATCACAAACTATTAAATTTATAAAAGAATAAATTTAACTATTTTATAATTATTAAATCCAGTGTCTTTTGGCGCTGGATTTTTTTTGTGTCCGTTACCACAAATTTAGGAATATAATATATTGTTTTAGGTAATTCGTATTTAGTTAAAAAAGGTTTTAAGCTCGCTAAATCTAAACTATTTTCTTTGCCTTCTACAATAAGAATAACTTTGTTTTCTAATAAGTCATCAGGGAGTGAACTTATAAAAAAGCGCGTTTTTATAACAGCTGCAAGTTTTGCTTCTACTTGTTCAGGAAGTATTTTTATGCCGCCGCTGTTTATTATGCTATCATAACGCCCAAGCCATTCAAACTCTGTTGTGCTATGTATTTTTACAATATCATTAGTCACAATATCATTTTCATTAAGCAATGGCGCTTTTATTACTAAACAATTTCTATTGTCTTGACTGATGCTTATATTGGGTAAAAGCGTATAATAATTATTATTTTTAGTTAATGGTTTTACAGCGATATGCGTTACCGTTTCGGTCATACCATAAGTTGCAAAACACCTAGTTTTTAATGGGTAAAGTTTGCTTAATAAATCAGTAGCAATAGCGCCGCCTCCAATGATGAGTTTTTTTACGTATTTCAGTTCATTTAAAGAATGACTTATTTGTAAAGGTACCATTGCACCAAAATCATATTGTTTAGTCTTATTCATTAATGGTTTGCTAGTAGTATTTAATAAATCCAAATGCCAACCTAAAACCATAGCGCGAACAAGCATCATTTTTCCTGCAATATAGTTTGAAGACAAACAGAGAAAAGCAGTTGTTTTAGAGGGTAAGTCAAAATAGTTACCTGTAGCCAATGCACTTGCTATCATAGCTTTTTTTGCTAAACGAATTGTTTTAGGTTTTCCTGTAGATCCAGAAGTTTTTACTTTAACGAAGGCGTCATTATTAAACCAATCTAAAAGAAAATTATAAATAGCAATATCTTTTTTTTTGCTATAAGATAATAAATCAGTACTACCTAAAAAGGTAGTATTGTCTAGTTGAAAATCAGGATGAAATAAATGGTTTTTTAACGAAATCATTATGAATTATTTGTTTCATTTAATGAAGCTGTTTTGGGCTCATTTAGAGGACTAAAAAGTTTTGTTTTCCAATCATTCCAATGATAGATTTTAGCAAAAAACAAAGTCAATAATGGGTAGCCAATTAGCACAGGAATCAGCATTGTGGCATCTACACTTGGCTCACTATAATCTATATATAAAGCATCGGTATGAATGATAGTCCAATCGGTAGAAATAAGTAAGGCTGCTGAAATGTTATTTGCGGTATGCATTCCAAAACTAAGCTCTAAACCATCGTCTAAAAGCGTAGTCAATCCATAGAAAAGACCTGTTCCTATATAAAAAATCATTACGCTAGAACCAAGTTTTGCTACTTCAGGATTTGCTCCGTGCACAATACCAAAAAGTACTCCTGTAATAAGTAAAGCAGCTAATCTGCTATTTAAACCTGTTCCAAACCATTGCATTAAATAGCCTCT
>CAYPAK010000051.1:2493-10168 GCA_964408665.1 uncultured Flavobacteriaceae bacterium
AAGCAGCTAATCTGCTATTTAAACCTGTTCCAAACCATTGCATTAAATAGCCTCTGAATAAAAATTCTTCGGTTCCTGTTTGAAATGGAAATAGCACAAAAGAAACAAGTAATAAAGGGTAAAATTTCTCAGGATTAAAATTCCAAACCAAATTTTCATCGGCTTGCTGAATAGTAAGGTAGAAACCTATTAATGCAACTATTGCAGTGATAGTAAAACCCATAGCTACACGCTTCCAATCAAATTTTTGACGAGCAGTAAGCACTGTTTTAAAACTACGATTATGGAAGATTCTAAGCGCTATAATAATGGCAATTACCCCAAAAACACCTGTTAGCAGCATTAAGCCAAGCATTAAGTTATTATCAATGCCAAGATTAGAAAATTGCACTTCTGCGCTAGCTAGCAATGTTTTTAAATTTCCCGCATGCTTGTATGCTACATAGACAAGAGGTATTACGCCTAAAAATTGCCAAAGAAAAAATATAAAGAGCGTTCCTACTAAGTAGCGCCACCAATCGTTTTTGCCTAAATAACCTTGTTGTAAAAAATCCATATTTTATAGTGTTAGTTGCCATTTTTTGGCATTATTATAATGTAAATTGCCATCTTTTATTTCTAGCGGACTATCAAAATTATTTGTAAAAAGCCCTCCTGTTCCTAGACCTTGTGGTATTTCAGTTCCTAGACTGTAGGTATATTGCGCAATAGCGTTTAAACCGATATTACTTTCTAGTGCAGAAGTAATCCACCAACCTATTTTATGCTTTTTTGCAAGGTAAATCCATTCGTTTGTGCCTTGTATTCCGCCTATTAAACTTGGTTTTAGTATGATGTAATGCGGAAATATCCCTTTAAGTAAAGCTTCTTTATCTTCACGGTCAAAAACACCAATTAATTCTTCATCTAAAGCGATAGGAATAGGAGAGATGTAACATAGTTTTGCCATTTCTTCCCATTGTCCTGCTTTTATGGGTTGCTCTATAGAATGAATGTCTAGCTTGGCTAATGCTTGTAGTTTTTCTAAAGCATTATCAGGGCTAAAAGCGCCATTGGCATCTACGCGAAGTGTGATTTTAGACTTATCATATTGCTTGCGGATATTGTGTAATAGTTCCAATTCTTTATCAAAAGCTATAGCGCCAATTTTAAGTTTTATGGTATTAAAACCTGCAGCAATTTTTGCTTCGATTTGTTTTTGCATAAAGGCAGTTTTTCCCATCCAGATAAGTCCATTAATAGGAATTGATGCTTCTCCTTGGGTAAATTTAGAAGGAAATAAAAGCGTTTTGTTTTTGTTTTGAAGCGAAAGAAAGGCTTGTTCTACACCAAATTGTATAGAAGGATATGTTTTTAGACTATTTAGTAATTCATTAAAAGGAGTATAGGCGTTAATTTGCGCACAAGTCCATTGTAATTTTGTTTCATAATCTGGTTTATCATCAGCGCTTAAACCTCTAAAAACAGCGCATTCGCCAATTCCTGTATAGCCATTCGCTACAATAGTCAGAAAAAAAGTTTCTTTGGTCTTTAGCACGCCACGAGATGTGCCGCTTGGTGTTTTAAAATTTAAAATATATTTACTGTAACTCGCTTGCATATTATTGTTCAACGGCTTTTTTAAATAAAGCTAATGATTGCTGTTCTGCTGCTTGAAATCTAGCTTTATAAATTTTACTAACCCAACGTATAAAATGACTTTTGCCTTTTGTGACGGTGTTTTTTGTTATTTTAGTACTATTTCCGTTGCTTTCTAGTAGGTAATCATTATAAACCATCATGTTTTCTACATCTAATTCATCCGAAAAATGACTTGAAGGTTCATATTTAGTAATAGTTTGCTTTACTTGAAATTCTTTCCCTTTTTGGTTTGCTTTGATTAGGTAAATGCTACCTACTTTGTTTACAGTTGTTTTCTCTACGGTTACGGTTTGCGCAACAGGATTCCATTCTTTGAGAAAATTGCTGTCACTTAGTTTGCCAAAAACCACGGTTATCGGTTTGTTTACCGTTATTTCATTGCTGTAGCTTGCTTGTGATGCAAATAGTGATGAACTGATGAATAGTACAAGAAATAATAACATTAAGCCAATAATTATTTTTAAGGCTAAAGCACTTTTGTTTTTCATAATTAATTATTATACGGTTAATGAATTTCCTATAGGAAGTATATGTAAATTTTTACCTTTTTCTTTAAAATGATTGATAGCTTCTTGATGGTTTATTTTTATAAAACCAAAGGTGTCAAAATGATAGGCAAGTATATTGTCACAAGCTAAAAAATCTGCAGCAATGCAAGCGCTTGTTATTCCCATAGTAAAATTATCGCCAATAGGAAGCACCGCCAAATCTAGTTTAGTTTGCATTGGTATGAGTTTCATATCCATAGTAAGGGCTGTATCTCCTGCTATATAAATAGCTTTGTCATTGCTTTCTATAATAAAGCCTCCGGGTTGTCCGCCGTAACTTCCGTCAGGAAATGAACTAGAATGGATAGCGTTGGTAAAGGTTAATCTACCAAAATCAAAGTCCCAACTTCCACCGTGATTCATAGGATGTCCTTTTAAGCCTTTTTGCTCAAAATAACTCACTATTTCGTAGTTAGCAATAATAGTTGCTCCTGTGTTTTTAGCAATAACTTCCACATCGAGAATATGATCTTGGTGTGCGTGAGTAAGTAAAATATAATCCGCTTTTAGCTTCGCTAAATCAATATCTTTTGCTAATTCATTAGCGCTTATAAATGGGTCAACGATAAGGAATTTGCCTTTACTTTCTATTTGAAGACTTGCATGTCCTAAAAAAGTTACTTTCATAATTATTATTTTAAATCCTTTTCAAAATCAAGTTTTTTGTCTCGGTATTCAAAGTTTTGTCCAAGATAAACTTTTCGTACCATTTCGTCATTAGCCAAATCTTTTGGTTTTCCAGATTTAAGGATAGAACCTTGAAACATCAGGTACGTTCTATCTGTAATGGCTAATGTTTCTTGCACATTATGATCGGTTATTAGGATACCAATATTACGATATTTGAGTTGCGCTACAATGCGTTGTATGTCTTCTACGGCAATAGGGTCAACACCTGCAAAGGGCTCATCTAACAGTATGAATTTTGGGTCAGTAGCTAAAGCGCGTGCTATCTCCGTACGTCTTCGCTGTCCTCCAGAGAGTAAGTCGCCACGTCTTTTACGAAAATCTTCTAAACCAAAGTCTTTTACCAATTCTTCTAGCTTGTCTTTTTGGGCTTGCTTGCTGAGTTTTGTAAATTGTAAAACACTCATTATATTATCTTCTACACTTAGTTTTCTAAATATAGATTCTTCTTGAGCAAGGTAACCAATACCACGTTGTGCGCGTTCATACATAGCAAGGTTGGTTATGTCTTCTCCGTCTAATTGTATTTGTCCTCCGTTAGGCTTTACTAGACCTACAACCATATAAAAAGTAGTAGTTTTTCCTGCGCCATTAGGTCCTAAAAGCCCTACGATTTCGCCTTGATTTACTTCTATAGTTACCCCTTTAACTACAAGGTTACTTCCATATTTTTTTTGAACATTTTCGGCACGTAATATCATAGCTTTATTTTTTAACTAATGCAGTTTCTTTTTTTTCTAATAATCGAGCAATCAAAATACTCATTTCATATAAGCCCATAACAGGTATTGCTACTATTATTTGGCTTAATATATCTGGTGGTGTGATAATTGCCGAAATAGATAATATCACGATTAGCATTATTTTTCGGTATTTTTTTAAACTGCTAGAATCTACAAGACCTAGTTTGGTTAAGAAAAAGATAATAACAGGAAGTTCAAACATAACACCACTTGCCAAAACAGATGTCTTGATAAGACTAATATAAGATGATAGTTTAAAGTTGTTTCCCACAACATCACTTACCTTATAGTTTCCAAAAAAGTTAATAGATAAAGGAGCTATTATATAGTACCCAAATAAAACACCTAAGAAAAATAAAAATGATGACGTAACCAAAAAGAGCACAGCATGCTTTTTTTCGTTGCTGTATAAAGCAGGGCTAATAAACTTCCAAATTTCTCTTAATATAAAAGGAAATGCAAGAATAACACCAAAGGTCATTGCCATCCAAATATCGGTAGAAAACTGCTCGCCCATTTCTAAGGATTGAAAATTATAATTGCTATTACTAAAACTAAGCACATTACCAGCTCCAAAAAAGCCAGAAATTTTGGTTAAAGTTTTATAGGTTATAAAATCGGGTTTAGAAATAGCAAAAATTATATGGTCAAAAATGAATTTACTATATATAAATGCTATAAGAGCCATAATAATTACAGCAATAAAAATACGAATTAAATGTTTTCGTAACTCTTCTAAATGATCTAAAAATGACATTTTTTTACTCATAATACTATACTATTCCTTCTTTTATTAAATCGTGTAGATGCACTACGCCTAGGTAAGAATTAGTTGCTGTTAATACTAATAGTTGCGTTATGTTACTTTCTTCCATTAGTGCTAAAGCATCAATGGCTAGCGTTCCTGATTGTACTGTTTTAGGATTTTTACTCATTATATCTTTTGCTTGTAGCGTTAAAAAATTGGTATTATCGCTAAGCATTCTTCGGATATCTCCGTCAGTTATGATTCCTGTTAATTCATTATTATTAAGTACAGCAGTTACACCAAGACGTTTTTTAGAAATCTCGTTGATAACTTCTTTTATCGTATCGTTTTCTTGTACTGCTGGCTTTTCATTGTTTATAAGTAAGTCATCTACTTGAAGATAAAGACGTTTTCCCAAAGCACCTCCAGGGTGATATTTAGCAAAATCTGCCGAAGAAAAACCTTTAAGATCAAGTAAAGCGATAGCCAAGGCATCACCCATTACCATTTGAGCAGTTGTACTCGTTGTTGGGGCAAGATTATTGGGGCAAGCCTCTTTTTCTATGTGAGCATTAAGTACATAATGTGCATTAATTCCAAGAAATGATTTCTTATTAGAAGTAAGCGCTATGAGTTTGTTTCCCGCTTGTTTTATTAGTGGTATTAGTACTTTTATCTCTGGTGTATTTCCACTTTTAGAGATGCAAATAACGGTATCATCTTGTTGAATCATACCCAAATCACCGTGTATAGCATCGGCAGCGTGCATAAAAAGGGCAGGCGTTCCTGTTGAGTTTAATGTAGCAACTATTTTTGTAGCTACATTAGCACTTTTGCCAATACCTGTTACTACCACACGTCCTCTAGATTGGTTTATCAGCTGGACGATATTAGCAAACTCATCATCTATAAAATGAACAAGATTACTAATAGCTTTGCCTTCTATTTCTATAGTTTTTTTTGCTGTGGCAATGATTTTATTTTTCAACATAAATAAAGCTATATATTTGTATTTAACTTACACTGCAAACTTACAATTTTAATTTTATTTTTAATTGAATTAAAAAGATATAATCATTATTGAAAATATTTTATTATATTTGTTTGAATTTAAAAACAGGAATCAACTAAAAACTAGCACGACTGTAATTTAGAATAAAAAAGTTATAGTTAAATAATAAAATGGATATACATAAAGCGTTAAAAAAATATTTTGGCTTTGATAATTTCAAAGGGTTACAAGAAGGAGTCATAAAAAGTGTAATGGCAAACCATAACGCGTTTGTTATTATGCCTACAGGAGGAGGGAAGTCTTTGTGTTACCAATTGCCTGCATTATTAAAAGATGGTACGGCCATAGTTGTTTCGCCACTTATTGCTTTGATGAAAAACCAAGTAGATTTTATGCGTGGTATTTCTGCGGAGCAAGGTATAGCGCATGTTTTAAATTCATCATTGAATAAAACAGAAATAAACCAAGTAAAAACAGATATAGCAAGTGGCGTTTGTAAACTGCTATATGTAGCGCCAGAATCATTGGCAAAAGAAGAATACGTGGAGTTTTTAAAATCTCAAACTATTTCTTTTGTAGCAATAGATGAAGCGCATTGTATTTCTGAATGGGGTCACGATTTTAGACCAGAATATAGAAACTTACACAAGACCATAAGAGCAATAGGTGACTTACCTATTATAGGACTTACTGCTACCGCTACACTAAAAGTACAAGAAGATATTATAAAAAATCTGAAAATTACAGGAGCAGACACCTTTCAAGCGTCATTTAATAGACCCAATCTTTTTTATGAAGTACGCCCAAAGACAGCTAACGTAAATGCAGATATTATCCGTTTTGTAAAAGGATACGAAGGAAAATCAGGAATTGTGTACTGTTTGAGTAGAAAAAAAGTAGAAGAATTAGCCCAAATACTACAAGTGAATGGTATTAATGCAATACCGTATCATGCAGGGTTAGACCCCAAAACAAGAGCAAGACACCAAGATATGTTTCTCAATGAAGAAGCCGATGTAGTTGTAGCAACTATTGCCTTTGGTATGGGTATAGACAAACCCGATGTGCGTTTTGTAGTGCATCATGATATTCCTAAAAGTTTAGAAAGCTATTACCAAGAAACAGGAAGAGCAGGGCGTGATGATGGCGAAGGCTATTGTCTAGCGTTTTATGCCTATAAAGATATTGAAAAATTAGAGAAATTTATGGTTGGCAAGCCTGTTGCAGAACAAGAAATAGGTCATGCTTTATTGCAAGAAGTTGTAGCATATTGCGAAACTTCGGTCTCTAGACGTAAGTTTTTATTGCATTATTTTGGAGAAGAATTTGACGAAGTCAATGGCGCAGGCGCAGATATGGACGATAATGTGCGTAATCCTAAAAAACGCTTTGAAGCAAAAGATAATATCAAGTTTATGCTAGAAGTAGTACGTGATACCAATCAACGCTACAAAGCAAAAGAAACTGTAAATGTAATAATGGGTAAAGAAAATGCTTTACTAAAATCGCATAAAACACACCTAGAAGCCTTTTTTGGTAAGGGAGCAGATAAAACAGCTTCTTTTTGGATGGCGGCAATTCGCCAAGCACTAGTTACAGGTTTATTGCGAAAAGAAATAGAAACTTACGGTGTGTTAAAAATCACTCAAAAAGGACTTGATTTTATAGCCAATCCTGTTTCTTTTATGATGAGTGAAGACCATCAATATGAAGAGAGTGAAATAGAAGATATTGTAGGAGCTAAAAAGTCTTATAATGCTACCGATAAAGTACTAATGGCTATGCTTAAAGACCTGCAAAAAAAGACAGCAAAGAAGCATCAAGTGCCACCTTTTGCAGTATTTCAAGAGCCTTCGCTAGAAGATATGGCATTAAAATATCCTGTCACAATGCAGGAATTGAGCCAAATTTACGGAGTAGGAGAAGGGAAAGCGCGCAAATATGGACAGCCATTTATAACGCTTATTGCTCAATATGTGGAAGATAATGATATTGTAAGGCCGGACGATCTAGTAGTAAAAAGTACAGGCGAAAAATCGGCACTTAAAGTATATATTATTACTTCTACAGACCGCAAACTATCATTAGACGATATAGCAAGTGCTAAGGGTAAAACAATGGAAGAGCTTATAGAAGAAATGGAGCTTATTGTAAATTCTGGAACAAAATTAAATATCTGTTACTATATTGATGAAATCTTAGATGAAGACCAGCAAGAAGAAATTTTTGACTATTTTATGGAAGCAGAAACCGAAAGTATAGAAGCTGCATTAGAAGAGTTTGATGGCGAATATGA
>CAYPAK010000052.1:0-8029 GCA_964408665.1 uncultured Flavobacteriaceae bacterium
TCTAGTGTTTCTAATAAATCATTAAACAAACCTAAATCTATTTTGTAATCTTCTTTTTGTGCTTTTGCAAGCATTTCTGCTCCTCGAAAAGAACCAATACGGCAAGGAAAACACTTACCACAAGATTCATCGGAAGTGAATTTTAAAAGGTGTTCGATGTATTTAACCATTGGGAAATCTTGTGGTATAGCTACAAAACTAGCGTGACCCAATAAAAAACCATTATTACTTAATGATTCAAAGTCTAACGTTAACTCTTTAAGTTTATGTATAGGCACAACACCACCTAAAGGACCTCCTATTTGTAAAGCTTTTATGGGGGTTTTAAAGCCTTTACCAAAATCATTAATTATGGTTTCCAAAGGTGTTCCCATCGCTATTTCATAAATACCAGAAGCCTTAAAAAAACCATCTAAAGACACGAGTTTTGTTCCTGTACTTTCGGAAGTTCCTAAAGCAGCATAAGCAGCAGCACCATTAGCTAAAATCCAATGAATATTAGCAAAAGTCTCTACATTACTCAATACAGTTGGCTTACCATATAAACCGTATTGCGCAGGATATGGCGGTCTTACACGCACTTCGGGACGTAAGCCTTCTATAGAGTTTAATAGTGCAGTTTCTTCGCCACATATATAAGCACCTTGACCGCGTATTATCTTAAATTTAAAATTAGGAGTTAACGCTTTAACTTCTGCTATAGCTTTTGCTATAACACGTATCGCATTAGGATATTCACCACGAATATACAATACTCCTGTGTCTGCTCCGACCGTTAGACCACTTATATACATACCAAAAAGCACTTTGTGTGGCTGCTCTTCGAGCAAATACATATCAGAAAAAGCACCAGGGTCGCCTTCATCTGCATTACAAACAATATATTTTTGCTCATTATTTTCTTTTATAACAGCATCCAATTTAAACCAAAAAGGGAAACCTGCTCCGCCACGTCCTCTAAGTTTAGAGAGTTTTAAGGCTTCAATAACTTGAGCTTGTTTATTGCTAAATGTATTAGCTAATTGATAAAAATCAGTTAAATCTGCTATTTTATCGGTAAGAATAGGCGTAGTGTTACAACCAACAATATAATTATTTGCAAATGCTGGTTTTTTAATAATAATAGTGGCTATTTCTTCTGGAGAACTTGCGCTATATGTTTTGTCATCATACATAAAAGCACTATTTTTATGACAATGGCCTAAGCAAGCAGCATGACCTATTTCATCTTTTTCAAAATGATTAGCTAGATTTTCTTGAAGTTTCTCTTGAGTTTTTGCAAGCATACAAGCCGTTCCAGAACAAACATGTATTTTATGTTTTTCGGCACTCGTTTTGGTGAAATCATAAAACGAAGAAGAACCTAAAACTACAGCGTCTCCAAGCATAAATTCTTTAGCAATAGCTTGTAATGATTGGTTTGTGTTTTTATCATGAGATGCTTTAGAAATTGCTTCAAAAAGATTATTATCTAAGCCTTTGCGAGCTGAAAGTGAACGGGTGCTTTTGTTTGCCATTTTTGATATTCTTGATTTTGACTCAAAGCTACATAATTTTTTTTATCTTTACCACTAAATTTAGTCACAAAAAAAATGAGTACAGCTATAAGCATCGATTTAAAAGACGTAAATCTTTATCAGGATAATAAATTAATCCTTAAAGACGTGGATATTGCTATTCCTAAAGGCGAAATGGTTTATCTCATTGGTAAAACAGGAAGTGGAAAAAGCACCTTGATACGTTCACTTTATGCCGATACAGCCATTCATTCTGGTCAAGCAAAAGTGCTGGACTTTGATGTTGCAAACATCAAGGAGAATAAAATCCCTGCTCTTCGCCGTAAAATCGGGATTGTTTTTCAAGATTTTCAGCTACTTGCAGACAGAACGGTTTACAAAAACTTACATTTTGTACTTCGTGCAACTCAATGGAAAGACAAAGCAAAAATAGATAAGCGTATTCAAGAAGTTTTAACTATGGTTAATATGCCTAATATTGCCCAAAAAATGCCTCACGAACTCTCTGGAGGAGAGCAGCAACGTGTAGTGATTGCACGTGCTTTGCTCAATTCTCCAGAACTTATTATTGCTGATGAACCTACAGGAAATTTAGATCCTGCTACTTCGGTTGAGCTTATGGAACTGTTTCAGAAAATAAACCAAGATCAAAAAGTAACTATTCTAATGGCAACGCATGATTATGCACTTATTCTGAAATTCCCTTCACGTACCTTACGTTGTGAAAATGGCTTGGTAGAAGAAATAAGTATTAAAAAACGAAGCTAATGCTTTCGGTGCTTGTTCCTACATATAATTATAATGTATATCCACTTGTTAGAGAAATACACAAGCAAGCTATAAAAGCCAATAAACCCTTTGAAATACTTGTTTTTGACGATGCTTCTACACAGCGTTTTAAAACGGATACTTTACTCCAAGAGTTATCTTTTGTTACCTATAAAAAATTATCAAAAAACCTAGGAAGAACAGCAACTAGACAAGAGCTTGCCCTTGCAGCACAATACGACAATTTACTTTTTATGGATGCTGATACTTTTCCTAAAAACCCTGATTTTTTAACTAAAATATATACTTTTTTAATGGAAGGCAGTGCTTTTGAAGTGCTTTTTGGAGGTGTTGTTTTCCAAGAGAATAAACCTAAACAAGAACAATTATTACGTTGGACTTACGGTAAATCACGAGAGGCATTATCATTAGAAAAGCGACTAAAAGCACCGTATTTAAGTCTTATTTCTACTAGTTTTTTAATTAAAAAACCCTTGTTTTTAACGGTTAATAAGGCTTTGCAATATAAACGCTACGGTTTGGATATTTTATTTAGTTACTTATTAAAAGAGCAAAAAGTAGTGGTAAAACATATTGATAACCCTATTTATCATTTTGGATTGGAAACAAGCCTTGATTTTATTAAAAAATCTGAAAAAGCTATAGATACCAGTATTTTTTTAGTTCAAGAAAATTTATTACCTAGTACATATAGAAAAATAGATTTTTTAAATAAAAAATATGCAAAATTTGGAACGTGTTTTTTAGCTAAAACACTATTTATATTGTTTCATAAATTAATGATTATACAGCTAAAATCTAGCAAACCATCATTACGAATATTTGACTTATACCGATATGGTTATTATTGCTTAAAAAAATAATTATGCCTAAGATAAGTGTAATAATACCATTATATAATAAAGCTGATTATATCGTAAAAACGGTAAATAGCGTGCTGGAACAATCATTTCAAGACTTTGAACTTCTAATTATTGATGATGGTTCCACTGATAATAGTTTAGCCTTAGTAAAAACGATTTCTGATACCAGAATACACATTCATCAGCAGGAAAATAAAGGTGTTTCTGCAGCGCGAAATAAAGGTGTAAAACTCGCTAAATCGCAATTTGTTGCTTTTCTTGATGCCGATGATTATTGGAAAGAAAAGCATTTGGAGAATTTAATCTATTTAGAACAAAAACATCCCAAAGAAGTTGTTTTTACTGCGGCATATACGGTGAATTATTATAAAAAAACAATTGATTACACATTAAAAAATCACAAAAACCCATTAAATTTCTTTAGTAATAGCCGTTCTTTTTCATTAATTAACAGTTCTAATTGTATATTTAATAAAGCTGTTTTTGATACTATTGGTTTTTTTAAAACCACGCTGCAAGGTGGAGAAGATACCGATTTTTGGATTCGCGTTGGGCTAGCATACAAACTGTGTTTCACCAATGAAATCACTGTAATTATTACCAAAAACAACACAAATCAAGCTAGTAATAATTTAGATAATTACAGCAATTGTTCCTACCTTTTTGATTATAATGAAGAAGAAAAAAATGACTTTCAGTTTAAAAAATATATGGATTTGCAACGCTACGGTTTGCTAATGCGTTTTCGTAAAAAGGGAGAAAAGCATGAAAAAGAACAAGCAATTCTAAAAGACCTTAACACGAGCAATTTAAGATTAAAACAACAATTTGCTTTACGCTTACCGAAAAAGCTATTGAAATTACTATCTTTGTAGTTCTAAAAAACAATACATGAAACATTGGCTACAAGCAGCACGATTACGTACTTTACCACTTTCATTATCTGGAATAGTTTTAGGTTCTTTTTTGGCACATGCCAAAGGTTTTTTTGATTGGAAAATACTCATTCTTGCCGTATGTACTACTATAGGTTTTCAGGTAATTTCTAATTTTGCTAATGATTATGGCGATGGTGTAAAAGGTACGGATAACGAAAACCGAATAGGGCCTGAGCGCGCTTTACAAAGTGGCGCAATAAGTCCAAAACAAATGCTACGCGCTATAATAATGCTAAGTGTCATTACTTTTTTAATAGCTTTTGCGCTAGTTTATGTAGCTTTTGGTGCAGCAAATAGCACTTATATTTTTATTTTTTTAATGCTTGGCATCCTTGCTATAGCCGCTGCTATAAAATATACTATGGGCAAAAATCCTTACGGTTATAGTGGTTTTGGCGATGTTTTTGTTTTTTTATTTTTTGGCTTACTTGGTGTATTAGGTTCGTATTTTTTATATACTAAACAATTAGATATTACCTTGCTACTTCCTGCTTCAAGTATAGGTTTGTTTAGTGCTGGTGTTTTAAACCTTAATAATATGCGTGATGTACATTCAGATAGTTTATCTAATAAGAACACCTTAGTAGTAAAAATGGGATTGTCTAAAGCTAAAAAATATCATATTTTACTGTTAATAATAGCAATGTTATTGGCAGTTAGTTATACTTTTTTACATTATCATTCTCTAAAACAATTTTGGTATTTAGTAGCATTTATTCCCATACTAAAACATCTAGCTTTTGTATTGAAAAATAATGAAGCAAAAGCCTTTGACCCTGAGCTTAAAAAATTAGCGCTAAGCACTTTACTTTTTGCAGTAATTTTTGGAGAGACTTTATTGTGGTAGCTTATTATTAAGTGTAATTATTTTTAATAATAACTATATAACTATACATTCTTAGTATTTTAATTGTATTTTTGCCGTCTATGGATAAAAGACCTAAACTAAGTGCTTGGTTACCAACCACCAAAAAAGAAGTAAAACTTCGCGGTTGGGATGAACTGGATGTAATTATATTCAGTGGAGATGCCTATGTAGATCACCCATCTTTTGGACCTGCAGTGCTTGGTCGTATCCTAGAAAGTTATGGCTTAAAAGTGGCTTTAGTGCCGCAACCTTCGGTTAATGATAACTTGCAAGATTTTACCAAAATGGGGAAACCTCGTTTGTTTTTTGCAGTTACCGCTGGTGCTATGGATTCTATGGTAAGTAACTACACTGCTGCTAAATATCCAAGACCTAAAGATGCTTATACACCCAATGGCGACAAGGGGTTTCGTCCAGATTATGCAACCACACGTTATAGCACTATTCTCAAAGATTTCTTTCCTGATGTTCCTGTAATTATTGGAGGTATTGAGGCTTCATTAAGACGTGTAACACATTATGATTACTGGTCTGATAAGCTAATGCCTTCTGTTTTGGAAGATAGCAAAGCAGATTTGTTAGTTTACGGTATGGGCGAGAAGCCGCTACGAGAAATAGTAAATTTATTAGAACGTGGCGTGCCATTTTCTTCTTTGAGAACCATTAAGCAAACTGCTTTTTTTGTGCATCAAGATGAAAAAATGCCTAAGAATAAGAATTGGGAAGATGCGCGAATTAATAGTCATGAAATTTGTTTAAGTAGCAAGAAAAAATTTGCCGAAAACTTTAAAACCATAGAAATAGAATCTAACAAAGTTTTTGGACGTAGAATTTTGCAAGATGTTGGTACAAAAACATTGGTTATAAACCCAGCGTATCCTACAATGACCGAAAAAGAAATAGACGCTTCTTTTGACTTGCCATTTACGAGGTTACCACACCCAAAATATAACAAAAGAGGTCCTATTCCTGCTTTTGAAATGATTAAGTTTTCTATCAATATACATCGTGGTTGTTTTGGAGGTTGCAGTTTTTGTACTATCTCCGCACATCAGGGTAAATTTATAGCTAGTAGGAGTCAAGAATCTATCCTAAAAGAGATAGACCAAGTAACTGAAATGCCTGATTTTAAAGGCTACCTTTCTGATATAGGAGGTCCTTCGGCTAATATGTACAAAATGAAAGGAAAGATACAAGCTATCTGTGACAAATGTGCTGCTCCTTCGTGTATTAGCCCTGTGGTTTGTAGCAACTTGGACACCTCGCATAAACCACTTACCGAGCTTTATAAAGCGGTAGATAAACACCCAAAAATAAAGAAATCTTTTATTGGTTCTGGTATTCGTTATGATTTATTAGTTCCTGAATTTAATAAAAAAGCAGACCCTAAAGAACTTTTAGAATATACCGAAGAAGTCCTATTGAATCATACGTCTGGGCGTTTAAAAGTTGCTCCAGAACACACTTCCGATAGGGTTTTGAAACAAATGCGTAAACCTTCATTTAAATATTTTCATATTTTTAAAAAATATTTTGACAAAGTCAATAAAAAACACGGATTAAAACAACAACTTATTCCATATTTTATATCTGCACATCCAGATTCGCAATTAGAAGATATGGCAAATCTAGCTGCAGAAACCAAAGAAATGGGATTTCAGTTAGAGCAAGTACAAGGATTTACTCCTACGCCAATGACTATTTCTACTGTTATTTATTATAGTGGTTATCATCCATACACGTTAAAAAAAACCTACACGCCAAGAACGAAATTTGAAAAAGAAGAACAACATCGTTTTTTCTTTTGGTATAAAAAAGAAAACCAACAATGGATACGTAAAGTACTTCGTAAAGTTGGTCAAGAAGATTTAGCCAACCGAATACTAAAAGGAGCTGAAAAAAGAGAAGAAAAAGTGTGTAATAATACTAGAAATAATAAAAAAAGAAGTACTTTTAAATCTGTAAAACCCAAACGAAAAGCGTATAAAAGACGATGAAAAAGCAGTTAATTTTAGCATTATTATTTATAATTAATTTTGGATTCTCTCAAAGTGCTGTAAAAGTAGATTTATCTAACCCTAATGCTACCATTTACACACATTTGTATTTTCTACAAGCTGATAGTTATTATCCTGAAAAAGCAGCAAAAACACTGTATGGAGTTTCTGATTCTATTGCAATAGAAAAAGCTATAAAACTTAAAAAAATATTAGATGGAAGAGGCTTAAAAGTTAATTTTTCTAAAATACCAACAAATCCTAATTATACAGACTCTACAATAGTTTCAGGATCTAAATACATTTTATTTCCTTATGAATTACCTAAAATATATGTAGAAAAGGTAGGTAATAACTGGTTTTACTCCAAAGAAACCGTAGCTGCTATTGATACTTTATACAATGAAACATTCCCTTGGCAAACACAATGGATAAGTAAACTACTACCACAACATATTGCGCATAATACCTTTTTAGGCATCCAACTCTGGCAATATTTAGGAACTTTTCTATTATTATTACTTAGTTTTGTTATATTTCACCTATTACATCCTGTTTTTAAAATTGTATTAAGACGACTTAAAAAGTGGGTTTTTAGATCTACTAAAGATTATACAAACATCACTTTTATTAATCTTGCAAGACCCTTAGTGCTACTTGTAATTATTGCTTTTATAAAAAAAATAATCCCATCATTTCAATTTGGAATAGACACTAATAAATATGTTTTTCTAGGTTTAAATATTGCTCAAACCGTATTTTGGGTCTATGTTTTCTTAAAATTAGTCCATGTAGTGATGTCTATTTATGCCGAATTTACCACAAAAACACATGCAAAACTAGACGACCAACTAGTGCCTATTTTAAATAAATTTCTTACAGGAATAGTGTTTTTCTTAGGTGCATTAAAATTATTAACCCTTTTTGGTGTAAATATAAAAGCAGTAGTAATGGGAGCTTCTATTGGAGGTTTAGCACTTGCACTTGCATCCCAAGATACGGTCAAAAACCTTATCGGTACATTTATGATTTTCTTAGATAAACCCTTTCATATTGG